>JACCYD010001184.1 GCA_013696695.1 Deltaproteobacteria bacterium
ACCCCGGCGACGCCGGCGCCTGGAACCCCGGCGACGCCGGCGCCTGGAACCCCGGCGATCATCCCGACCGCGACCAGGCTGTCATCGGGGCCTGCCGCCGCGGCGCCGATGCTGGTGCCGGAGGGCCACGCGATCGTCTTGTTCGTGCGCAGATCGTACGCGCCGCTCGCGACGATCGCCCAGCGATCGTCGACCAACCTGGCTTGCTTCGGTGCGCCAGGGATCGCGGACACCTTCGCGCCAACGACCCGCGCGAGCCCGCGATCGGTGGCGATCACGATCGTCTTGCCGGCGCCGATCGCGAGCACGGCTGCCGGGGCGAGTGCGAGCTTCTCGGGCTCGCCGGCCTTCGTACGATCGAGCGCGTAGAGCTGGCGCTTCACCGCCGCGACGGCGCGCCGGCCGCCGCTGATCGTGGCCTTGTCCTTCTGATGGAGGCGGATCGCCGACCACCCATTCGGCGCCAGCTTGTAGACGACGCCGCCGCCCGCCGCGACGATGTCGGAGCCAGCGCGCCCCACGATCGCGAGCGTGCTCGCGGTCGCGAACCGCTGCGTACGTACCCAGCCGCCGGCACCGTCGGGCGCGTAGACCTCGCCGCCGGGACCGATCGCGACGGCCTGGCGGGCATCGTCACCTGGTGGTGGTGCGAGCAGCGCGAGCGTGTCGGCGACAGCGCGCGGGCTGTGAGCAAGAATCAACGCGACCAGGGCAAGCCCGGCGCGCGTCACTGGGCGGAGCCGGAACCAGAACCGCTAGCAGCCGCCGGAGCCGCCTCGTCGAACTTGGCAAATCCGCAGGCCTCCAGCTCGGTGCGCGTCTTCGCCGCACCAGCGCACGCGACGGCGTCCCTGCTCGAGCCACCGCGACACCGCCGGATGCTCGGCTGGATGTCCGTGACGTAGGCATCCGTGCCCATCAGCTTGCGCATGTTCTCGATCGCCTTCTTGCAGTCTTCCTCCGCGGGCTTGTTACACCCGACGGCGACCACGCTCGAAAGGACCACCGCGAACGCCAACGCGAAGCGCTTCATGACCATGCCATCGTGG
Source organism: Deltaproteobacteria bacterium (assembly GCA_013696695.1). Lineage (GTDB taxonomy): Bacteria > Myxococcota_A > Polyangia > Haliangiales > Haliangiaceae > JABFXX01. The sequence continues at coordinate 1,050 of JACCYD010001184.1, forward strand.
ACTCTACCAGCATGCGCGCGCGGTCGAGATCCTGGCCGGTATCGATCTCGCGCCACTGACCGTCGATCAGGATCGGATCGAGGCGGATTCCGGCGTCGATCAGGTGCTGCCAGAGATCCGTCAAGTACGCGTTGCGATAGGTCGCGGCGCGCTGGAACGGCGAGCTATCGCGGCCCTCGAGCTCCTTCGCGAGCCAATCGAGCGTCCTCGCCACAGTGGTCACACCACTCGCAGACAGCCGCGTCAGGCCGATGTATTCGCCGAGCGCCTCGGCCGCCGGCAGCGCTCGCTTGCCGACGCGTGCGATCGATCCATCGGGCATCAGGTCCGCGACTTCACCTTCTTCGAGCGGGTGCTCGGTGCGGCCCTCGTAGATCGAGCGGAACTCCCGATCGATGACGAGCCCGATGTCCGCGGGAGAGTCGACTGCCGCCTTCGCGACGGCGCGCGTGAAGATGATGTCGCTGTACGTCAGCAGGCACGGAGCATCGAGGTAGTGCCGCGCACACGCGAGCGACAGCAGGATGTTGTTGGTCTGCCACTCGGTGTTGTCGACGAAGTGGATCGCCTTCGGTGCCGGCGTCAGGCTGCGAACGAATTGTTCGAGCACATCGCCGCGGTAGCCGCGAATGACCACGAGCTCCTCGATACCGGCGGCATGGAACGCGTCCCATACCCAGCCGAGGATCGGTTTCGCCCCGACCTGCACCATGCACTTCGCGATCTCCTCGGTGTGCGGACCGAGACGCTTGCCGCGGCCTGCTGCGATCAAGATCGCGCGCTTCATGAGTGGTCCTCTCTGCCAGGGGGTGCGAAGCGACCGAGGCGCAGCAGCACCGTCGCGAGACACTTCGCGAGGTACAGCGCATTGACGCCCGCATACGCCCAGAAGTAGATATCGATTCGATCGAACGCCGCGCAGATCCAGATGTACTGCGGATAGTGAACGACGAACCGGCTCGCCATCTCGAGCGCGGTGAGCACGAGGCCGATCGGGCCGCGCCGGCCGCCGACCTCCGCGGGTTGCCCATCCTCGGTGGCCTGCTTCGCGCCGAGCTCGGGGCGCCGCAGGAACGAGGTCAGAGACAGGCCCGCCGCGAGACAAAACAGCCCGGCGATGCCGACCAGCAGCAGCCGGTCGTCGAGGTTTTGTTGCCATAGCCTGACGGCGACCGCCGCGAAGATGAACATCGCCTTGAGCTCGTCCATCAGGAAGTCGAGCAGGTGCCCGGCGGGCGAGGCGATCTTGCGCAGCCGCGCGAGCTGGCCGTCCGCGCAATCGAGCACGAACGAGAATTCGTAGACGAGCGCGGCCATCACCAGCCAGAAGTGGCCGGGCAGGAGCACCAGCATCGCGGCGGAAGCAGCGGCGACCACCGCCGACAGGAACGTCACCTGGTTCGGCGTGATCGGTGTGTTGCGCAGGAAGTAGACGACCACCGATGCCGGTGGGCGCGCGATGTACTCGGTGAAGCGATTGATGTCGCGCTTCTTCTTCGAGGCTCGATAGATGTCGGCGATCTCGGAGAACAACGCGGCGATTGTAGCCACCGGATCCCGAGGCGGCGAGTGAATGGCCGACAACGATCCGCCCCAGATCGTCCCGGGTGAGGCCTCCGGATCGCACCGGTTGGCGGCTGTCGTGAGCCGGTCATTGCGGTCGGTGCACCGGCTGGCATGCTCGACCCATGCGATTCGTCCTGGTGCTCGCGCTCCTCGGTGTCGGCGGGTGGGCCGTGGCGGATCCGGTGCGCGACCTCCAGCGCTCGCTACCCAACGGGTGGCGCGCCATCCGCAGCAGCGGCGAGCTGGTGATCCGGCGAGATGCGCCGGTTCGCATCGCCGGCAAGTACTATCCGGGCAGCCAGCACATGAGCAACGCGCCGGTCCTCGCGCCACCCGTCGCGCCGAAGACCGTGCTCGAGATGCGTTACCGGCTCGAACCGGCATGGACCGCAGCGAAGCTCGATGCCACCCGCGCGGCGAACGCGAAGGTCTACGCCGAGCTGGTGGCGCTGCGCGCGCGGTTTCGCCTCGACGACATCCCGACCGGCAAGGGCACGCCGTTGCCGCGCAACGTGGACGAACAGCAGCGGATCACCGCTCACGACGCCGCCTACCAAATAACGCTCGCCCGCCTGATCCAGCTGCCGCGCTGCACGCTTGGTGGCACCGCGCTGTTCGATTCGTCCGCGACCTACCAGCAGCTCGATCTGATGGTCGATCCGCCGATCGCGATGCGCGAGGCGTACGCGATCGTCGAGCTCGTCAAGCGACGCTGTCGCTAGGAGTCTGTGTGGATTCGCGCAGCCGCGCACCGCGCTTGCCCTTGCTGCTCTTGAGATAGCGGAGCAGATCGCGGAGGAAGCCCGGCTGCGATGCGAAGTACCGCGCGAGCATCGCCTTGTGGGCGAGCGGCGTGATCCCGCGCGCGTGCTCGAGGGTGGCGTGGAGCGCGGCGACATCCGCGCTGCGCGGGGTGATCGGGCCGTGCGCCGCGATCACGTGGCCGAAGTCGGCGTCGCGAAGCGCGGCGAAGCTTCCGTGCAGCGCCGACATGTTCTGCCACAGCATCAGCGACAGGCTCGGGAATCCGAGCGGATCGACGATGCCGAACGCGAACGTGTAGAGCCGCGACAGGAACGTGCGCTCGTCCGCGGAGAACGCCACGACATCCTGCGAGATCAGGGTGCGGCTGGGCCGATCGAGGATCATGACTTCTTCGAACAGGTGGCCTGCGATCGGGATCAATCCGAGCTCGTCGGGCAGCGTCGAGCGGCCGAGCACACCGTCGACGACGAGGTGACCCGCGGGTGGATGGCGCAAGTGGCCTTCGCTCGCGATCGACAGCGAGCCCTGGAACCGGCGGCGCGCCGGCTCGACGAAGCTGCTGTGGGCTTTACCCTGCGCGAGAATCCACCGCACCGGACCGAGCTCGGTGATCTGGCGCGCGATCGCGTCGTCGAAGCCGACCGGATTGCAGATCGCGAGGTCCCCCGACGACGTGCGCACGATCGTCGCGATCGAGCTTCCGTGCATCGGCGAGCCCGCGAGCGGGAACTCGTGCGCGACGCGCCACATC
>JACCYD010001225.1 GCA_013696695.1 Deltaproteobacteria bacterium
CGATCCGTCACCGCGATCACCACGCAATTCGCTTTCCAGTAGCGCCGGCTCGCCATCGGCGCGAGCAAGACCGCGCGAAACACCGGCGCGTCGAGCGGCAGCGGATACGCGGCGATCAGATCGGTGACGTGCTCCCACCCTTTGTCGTCGCGAACGATCGCGGCCGTGCCCGTCACGATCAGCTCGATGGCTCGCTCCGTGATGGACAGCCGCTGCTCCGGCACGACCGGTGCGGTACCGGGTGGCGGCGGCATCGGCGGTGCGAACGTCGCGATCCGCGGTGCTGCTCCCGCGAGCTCGTCGCGATGGACCCAGCGATGGCGCGTCTGCGAGAACGCGTCATCCCATTGGTGATCGTCGAAGCCCGCCGGCGGATCCTCGGCCTCCTTCGAGCGCAGCAGCAACCGATAGTCGCCTCGCGCATCGGCCAGGCGGAGGAGCCAGCCGTTCCACTCGACCCACTCAGCATCGCACTTGATGTCGGGATGGCGCTTCGAGGCTTCGAGCTCGTAGGTCACCGACGAGAAATCGCAACCGCGCTCCTCGAACTCGTCGACGTTCTCCGTGAACCCGCGCGCGACCAGCTTGGGCTCGCGCCCCGAGGCGCCGGCGATGATGTGGCGAACGTGGAAGTGCTGGGGCGTCTCCTTCATGATCTGCAGATCGCACCCGTCGATCGTCAGGACCTGGTTGCGCTCGAGCACCGCGGGATCGACGGTCAGCCGGCGCGTGACGTCGGACGTGTCGGGCGTGAAGCGGATTTCGAACGGCGGGAGTGGACCGCTCGCATCGCGGACCTCGATCACCGCCCGGTTCTCGTCGTGGACGAACCTGGTCGGTCCCGGCGTCAGCTCGACGAGCGCGAACGTCGGTGCGCGAAGTGGAAACGGATACGACGCGATCATGTCGGTGCTCAGCTCCCAGTTGCCGCGGCGCGCGATCACCTGCGCACCGACGAGCTCGACCACGATCTGGCGCTCCAGGATCCGCAACTTCGACATCTCGCTTGGAACGTAACCCGATCGCCCACTCTGTAGGCCGCGTCGGCAGGTCGGCCCAGAGGCAGAACTGGGCGTGTGATGGGTGTGGCCGTGACGAGCTGGCGCAGCGTGCACAACGGAGAAGCAGCTGGGCGGACTTGCCGCGCTGGTGCAGAGATGACAGGCGCTATCTAAAGTTTATCGACGAGGATCGCGGGTGACCGGCGGTGGCGTCCCACATCGGGTGCCAACCACGCCACACCAACCGACGTCAAATGTCGGCGCGCTTACGGGTCGCGGAGTTTAGTGAAGCCGCGCGTTCACGATACGCCGGCCGCTCGCGCTTACTGACAGAGCGTCAACAAGGAATTGCGCGTGTTGTGCATACCCGTGTGGCACTCGCAGTGAACAAGCAACTCTCGCCATGCGCACGCTCAAGCTTTCCATTCTGATCTCGATCGCAGCAGGTTGTCAGCAGGGAGCGCCGGGTGGTGGGGAGAGTAAGGACGACCGCACCGATCTTTCCGATGTCGACTCGGCACTTGCTCTGCTGCCGGACGCCGAGGTGCTCGAGACCCACGAGGACGGCTTGCCGCGCTTCGTGATCGGCGAGCTCGCGAAGGCCGGTGACATGCAGATCGATGACGCGGGCGCGGCCGATGCCGCGTTGCGCGGGTCGTTATCGCCGGTGCTCGCGGTGTTCCGCTTGAACAACGACGACCTCGTCCTTCGCAAGATGAACGTCGACGAGGAGGGCGGTCGCCACTTCCGGTACGACCAGGTCCACGACGGCCTGCCGGTGATCGGCGGCGAGCTCGTGGTGCACGTCGACGTCAAGGGCGCGATCAACGCGGTCAACGGCACTGCGCGCGGCGATCTCCCGGCGCTCGGCAGCAGCGCGGTGTCGCAGGCGACGGCGATGACCACGATCTCGCAGGACAGCCGGTTCGCCGGCCTCGCGGTCGCCAGCCCGCGCCGCGTCTACATCCAGACCGATGACGGCGTCATCCACGCCGCGTACGAGGCGATCGCCTCGGGCATGCGCGGTGCCGACCCGGCGCACGACAAGGTCTACGTCGACATCGATTCGAACGAGGTGGTCGCCGTCTATCCGACGATCCACTTCGCACGCAATCGCAAGATCCACAGCGCGAACAACGGCTCGTCGCTGCCGGGCACGCTGAAGCGCAGCGAGGGCCAGGCAGCGGGCACCGACACCGCGGTCAACGCCTCGTACGACAACTCGGGCGCCACGTATGACGCGTATGCGAACTTCTGGAATCGCGACTCCTACAACAACGCCGGCGCCACGCTGAACCAGACGGTCCACTACCAGACGAACTACTGCAACGCGTTCTGGAACGGCTCGCAGATGGTGTACGGCGACGGCAACGCGAGCCAGGGCTGCGGCTCGCTCGCGCTGTCGCTCGATGTCACCGGCCACGAGATGACGCACGCGGTGACCGAGTACGAGTCGGGCCTCGTCTACAGCGGCGAGTCCGGCGGCATCAACGAGTCATTCTCCGACATGTTCGGCGCGTTCGTCGAGGCGTGGGTCGATGGCGGCCGCAACGGCACGCTCGCGAACAACGCCAACGTCTGGCTGATCGGCGACGAGGTGCTCGCGCCGTTCCTCCGCAGCATGTGTGATCCCGCCGCCGACGGCGCGTCGCGCGACGTGTGGTCGAGCTCGCTCGGTTCGGTCGATGTTCACTACTCGTCGGGCCCGGCCAATCTGATGTTCTGCTTGCTCTCGAAGGGCGGCACGCATCCACGCGGCAAGACCACGGTCAACGTGCCGGCGATCGGCATGGCGAAAGCGATCCGCCTCGCCTACAAGGCACAGGTCGACATCCTGACCTCGACCTCGAAGTACTCGAACCTGCGCACCGCGATGGAGCAGGCGGCGACATCGCTCGGATACGACCAGGCCACCAAGGACGCGGTCGGCTGCGCGTTCGCCGCGATCAGCGTCGGCTCGGCCCCGGCGAACTGTGGTGGTGGCAACCCGCCGCCGCCGCCGCCGGGTGAAGTCGTGCTGGCGAATGGCGTGCCGGTGACGGGCGTCTCGGACGCGACCGGCGGCAAGAAGTACTGGCGCATCGACGTGCCCGCCGGTCAGACCCAGCTGACGATCAACATCACCGGCGGCACCGGCGACGCCGATCTCTACGTCCAGTCGGGCAGCCAGCCGACGACCGAGACCTATCAGTGCCGCCCGTACAAGGACGGCAACGCCGAGGGGTGCGTGTTCTCGCCGCCGGCGCAGGGCACCTACTACGTGATGCTGCACGCGTACGCCGCGTACTCGGGGCTGACGCTGACGGCGACGTACAGCGCGACGCAGGGAGGCGATCCGTACCTGACTAACGGCACGGCGGTGACCGGCGTGTCGGGCGCGCAGAATACGGCGCAGTACTGGCGCGTCGCGACGCCGGCCGGCAAGACGCTGACCGTGAAGATCAGCGGCGGCTCTGGCGATGCCGACCTCTACACCAAGTTCGGTGCGCGCCCGACGACGACCTCGTACCTGTGCCGCCCGTACGTCAACGGCAACACCGAGACCTGCACCGCGA
>JACCYD010001229.1 GCA_013696695.1 Deltaproteobacteria bacterium
AGCGCGCTCTGACGATCACGAACGAACCACCCTGAAGTTGCTTGAGCGTGTCGGCGAGGTCGGTGCCGATGAAGCGAGCCGCTTCGTTGCCGCCGATCACTTCGGTTCCGACGTAGGTGATCTCGACCACCTCGCGAACCTTGGTGTAACCGGAGAGCTCGACCTGGAGCTTCATGCCCTTCTTGAGGCGCGGACGATCCTTGCCGGGCAGGAAGCAGACGATCTCGGGCTCGGCGCCCGGGTCGACGATGGTCAGAATACGGTCACCGGCATTGAGTTGCTTCCCGACCTGGATGCGGGTGTCGGTGACGGTGCCGTCCTTCGATGCGCGAATGACGCGCGTATCGACCTGCGCGCGGGCACGATCGACGCGAGCAGCGACCGTGGCGAGCGCCTTCTTCGCGGTTTCGTCGCTGTTGTCGAGCAGGTACTGCGTCGCGGCGATCTTCCACTCGTCCTTGGCGAGGCGAAGCTCGGCGTCTTCCGTCGCCGACTGGAGGCGCATCAGGATCTGGCCCTTCTTGACCTGTTGACCCGGCTGCACGTGGATCTTGTCGACGAGGCCGGCGGCGGGCGCCGCGATCGCCGCACCTTCGAACATCACGACGCCGGTGCCGCTCGAGTAGGTGGGGACGGTGAGGAAGATCGAGGCGACGATCGCGATCACGATCGCGATGCCGAGGACTGGATACGTGCGGCGAACCCAACCCGGGGTCAGGTGAACGGGCACGCCCTCGTTACCACGCGTGCGGTGTGCCTCGAGGGCTTCGCCGCGATACAGCCCACCCTTGTCGGCGTTGATCTCGGTCTGCTTCTGGAGGTGCGCGATCGCGAGGTGGTGAAGGATGGCGGCCGATTCGCGAGCGAGCGCGATCATCGCGATCAGCTCGACCGGGTGATAGGCCTGGTTGCGCGGGTTGCGCGTCATCGTGATCACCGCGACGGTCTCGCTGGTGGTCACCACCGGGATGATCGCCGAGTGCGACGAGACCACGGCGCGGCGCGCGGTGGCGACGGCGATCAGTGGATGCGCATCGCGCGGAATCTCGTCGTCGTCGCCGAGCGTCCACAGGCCGTCCTGGCCGGGATAGACGATCTGGCAAGACAGCGACGAGGACAGATCGAGGAGCGCGTCGCGCAGCACGCGATCGGCGCCGGCGAGGTCGGCCTGGAGTGCGAGGCGGCGAACCCAGCTATAGATGGTCTGGCCGAGCTCCGGCGGAACCGGCACCGCGAGCGGGTCGATCGCGTTGATGCCGGGCGGCATCGCGATCTCGGGCTGGCTCGGTGCGCGAGCCGGAGCGGGGGCGGCAACGCTTGCCTCCTGCTTCGGCGCGGCGACGCTCTTCGAGGAACCGCGCGCAACGCTCTCGCGGGCGACGTTGTTGTCGCTCTTGCGGCTCTTGCGCTCGGCGCGGCGAGCTGCGCGGCGCGCTTCGCGGGCGTCCGACTCGGACTGGCTGCGCGAGCCCGACGCCGACTTGTCGTCCGGCGTGCCGTAGGCGTCACCGCGGCGCTCGACCACGCGAGCGACGGGGAGCGGAGCGGGAACGGAGGCAGGCAGCTGGTCGCTGCTGCTCTCGGTGCGGAGGCGCGACACCTGCTTGGCATCGCCAAGTGACACCACGCGGGGCGCCGGGTACGCCGACAGCGGCTTCGCGGAGAAGCTGTGGTGCGAGTACGACGCGGGGGCCGCAACCACCGCACCGCCGCGGCCACCGCGAACGGCGGACGTCACGATTTCATTCCCGGCGCTGAGCTGCTCGTCGTCGTTGAGCCACTCCGGGGGAAGGCCCAGGGTAGAGCGCCCGGTGAGGTGGGTCGGGGCTTCGACGTTGGATCCGGGCCGCATTGCGAATCGACTAATCAGCAAGGCGCGGACCACGGTGATCAGTCCGCCAACCTGTGGAATCGCCCCGATCGTTCCGATGGCCCGAGATTCGATCGTGGGGGGTGGGGCTGCGATCCGTAACCTGAGGTAGTCGAGCACCCGGGGATCCAAGCGCTGGATCCGCCGGTAGACAGCGGACTTAGGCGTGGCATGGCGACTGCTCAAGCCACCTCTCAAGATGACGACCCGCCCGATCGCCATGCTTCTTCTTGGCAGCCTCCTATGGAGCTTGCCCGCCTCTGCCGACCGCCGCACCAAGCGCCGCGTCGCCCAGGAAACCGAGGAAGCTCCCCCCGAAGATCAAGATGGACCGGAGGCGACCTCCGTTCTCGCCATCAAGCTCGATGATCTGATCGAAGTCGCAGTCCGGCTCGCGCCGGAGCTCGCACGATCGAAGAACGATCGACTCGCTGCAAAAGGCGAGGCTCAGGCCACCCGGCGCGACCAGCAGTGGGTGGTGACGGCGAGCAGCCAGTACAGCCGGTTCGCGGTCAGCCCCGATGTCGAGGTCGGGCCGTTCGGCACCGTCGGCGAAGACAAGCTGTCGGCGAACCTCGGCATCGGCCGCAACCTGCCGACGGGTGGCAACGTGTCGTTCCAGATCGGCATCCAGCGCACGATCAAGGAGCTCGAGATTCCCGCGCTGCTCGCCGATCAGGTGGGCGCGCAGATTCCCGCCGAAGTCGACGGTGGCAACGTGGTGTTCGACACCTACGCGACCGTGCAGTCGACGGCGAAGCTGGTCATCAAGCAGCCACTCGTCCGCGGTTTCGGTCGGGACGTCGCGCTCGCGCAAGAGAAGAAGGGTGACCTCGCCGCCACCGAGGCGACCGTCAAGACGCAGCTCGCCGCAGAGGAGATGCTGCGCGAGGTCGTCACCGCCTACTGGGAGCTGGCCTACGCGAGCTACGAGGTCGACACCCGCGCCGAATCGCTCGATCTCGCGCGCAAGCAGGAGGAGATGACGCGCGTCGAGATCCGCGCGAAGACGGCAGCGGATTCGGCGCTGACCGCGGTGCTCTACGAGGTGCAGATCCGCGAAGAGGCGCTGCTCACGGCGAAGAACCAGTGGGAGAAGAAGTCGCTCGAGCTGCGCAAGCGCGCGGGACTCGAGCTGACCCGCCGCGATCTCGTGATGCGGCCCCAAGATCCATTCGAGCCCGCCGACGACGAATGGGAGATCGCGGACGTGCTGGCGCGCGCGCGCAAGTCGAACCGCCGCATGGCGTCGCTGATCCTCCAGAAGCGGTCCGCCGACATCGACATCAAGGTCGCGAAGAACTCGATGCTCCCGAAGGTCGACCTCGAGCTGTCGGGCGCGCTCGTCGGCACCGGTGACTCCACCGATCGCTCGCTGACCGCGGCCGCAAACTCCAATGGCTACGAGATCATGGCCGGGCTGACGGTGCAGTTCGACATCGGCGGCGCGGCCAAGGGTGCACACGATGCCGCGCTCGCCCGCCGCCAGCGCGTCGAGGTCGACCAGGCCGACACCACACGCACGCTCGACACCGAAGTCGTCCACGCCGTGCACGAGGTCAAGTCGGCACGCGCTCGCCTCGGCTTTGCCGACAAGGCGATCCAGTACGCCGTCGACAACGTGAAGGCCGAACGCGCCGCCTTCCAGTCCAAGTTGCGCACCAACTTCGACGTCATGCAGCGTCAGACCGAGCTCGTCAACGCAAGGCTACGCCGTGGTCGCGCCATCGCGGACTACCACCTGGCCGTCGCGAACGTGCAGTTCCTCGGCGGGTTTCTCCTCGAGCAGTACCGCGTCAATGTCCGCCCGCTCGCGAAGAGCCGCTGAGCGATCGCATCCCTCAGTTGACAACGATCAGACCCCAGCCCCGACGAAACCAAGCCCCCCAGTGTCAACCACCGGAAACAACAGTGAGCCCTCGACGGCACACCACTTGATCAGGATCTCCATCATGCGTTTCACCACGCTCTCCCCCACCGCCCTCTCGCTCCTCTCCATCCTTTCCCTCGTCGCCTGCGTCCCCGACGAAGGCCGCGAGCCGAGCCGCACCACCAAGACCTGCGATGCCGACGACACCAACGTCGAGACCATCGAGGAAGACCTCGTCATCAAGACCCCGGCCGACCTCGACGACCTGCCCACGAAGTGCTGGGACCTGCGCGGCAAGCTGACGCTGCAGGGCACCAACATCATCAGCCTCGAGAAGCTGAACAAGCTGGTCGGCATGGACGAGCTCGAGATCGTCGGCACCAAGCTGACCAAGCTCGACACCAAGCTCTACGTCTACGAGACGGTCACGATCACCGGCAACGATGTCCTCGCGGACCTCGACCAGCTCGAAGTCGACCAGAACATCGCGGTCGACGTCACGGTCGACGACAACCTCGCGCTGATCGACCTCGGCGGCCTCGCCGACCTCGACAAGGTCAGCGGCGACCTGACGATCAGCCGGAACGCGAAGCTGCCGTCGCTGGCGATGCGCCAGCTCGACGAGGTGGGTGGCACCACCCGCATCGCCACCAACGCCGCGATGACCTCGATCGATCTCGGCCGGCTCGACACGGTTCACCGCTTCGAGCTGATCGACAACGTGGCGCTGACCACGTTCGGCGGCTTCCCGGCGCGCTCGATCATCGGCGACCTGACGGTGCGCGGCAACAAGGCGCTCACCTCGCTCGGCACGATGAGCTCGCTCGAGACCATCCAGGGCAACCTGACGATCGACAACAACTCCGCGCTGACCACGGTCGGACTGTTCACGTCGACGATGAAGTATCTGACCGGCGTCCTCGCGATCACGAACAACGCCCAGCTCACCGATCTCGGTCAGCTGAGCCATCTCACCGGCATCGGCGCGATCACGATCAACACGAACACCAAGCTGCCGTTCTGCAAGGCCCAGGAGATCCAGCACTGCGTGCCGCAACACGGCAGCGTGTCGATCCTCAACAACCAGCCGAACAGCCCGACGA
>JACCYD010001231.1 GCA_013696695.1 Deltaproteobacteria bacterium
GACGCGAATCGCGCCGCCAGGTCACCGCGCTGCTCGAGCTCGACGGCGTGCTGTTGCCCGCCGGCATCGTCGATGTCGAGGTCGCGGAGCCGAAGAAGACCGCGGTCGTGCCGCCGCGCGAGCGCGAGGTCGTCGGCAAGACGCTGCGGCTCGGGCTGTGGACCGACGAAGCGCTCCACGGGGTGCGGCTCAACGTCGTCGAGACGTTCGCGCGATCCGGCGGCAAGGTGATCAAGCAGCGGCTGCGGATGTCGGTCGAAAATCGATCCGAGGCACCGCGCGAGGTGTGGATCGAGGAGCGCCTGCGCCCCGGCAAGCAACCGACGATCACGGGCGCGCCCGCCGGCCAGACCATCGTCGACGGCATCGCGCGCATCAAGATCGTGGTGCAGGCCAAGAGCACCGAGTCGATCGCCTTCGAGGTCGTGTCGCAGCCTTAGGGCGCGAGCGTGACGGCGATCGAATACGTGTTCTGCACGGCCAGCGGGCCACGCACCTCGAACACGTAGTCGCCCTCGGCGATCGGCGGCGTCGCGCCGAGCATGCAGGCCGGCGCGGTGCCCGGGCAGACGATGCTCTCGTTGTCGATGTTGCCGGCGGAGAACGACTGCTGGATGCCCGTGGCATCGTAGAGGAATAGATCGAGATCGCCGGCGAGGTCGACGAACGTGATCGCGATCGTCAGCGTGGTGATACCGGCCGGGACGGTGAGCTTGTAGAAGTCCGTGTCGTCGAAGCCGTCGGCGCACAGCGCGGCCGCGCCACCTTCGGCGGGGTCGTACGCGATCGCGGCCTCGAAGCTGTCGTTCGGCTCCTTGAACGAGCATTCGGCGACGGTGAACACGTCGGGCGGCGCGTCGATCGGGATCTGACTGTCCGAGAAGTCGAGGATCAAGCTGCAACCCGTCTGCGCCAGGCAGCAAGCGACCGCGAACAACCGGACCATGGGTCCACGCTACGCGTCGGTGCGGCGGCAGGTCAAGTTGACCGATCACCGGCCCGACGGTACGGTCCGACCCGCCCAACGATATGCATCTTCAGGATTTGATCTTCACGCTCCAGAAGTTCTGGGCCGACCACGGATGTGTGGTCGAGCAGCCGGTCGATGTCGAGGTCGGCGCCGGGACCTTCCACCCCGCCACCTTCTTGCGCGTGCTCGGTCCCGAGCCCTGGAATGCGGCATTCGCGCAGTTTTGCCGCCGGCCCAGCGACGGTCGGTACGGCGAGAATCCGAACCGGGCGGGCGCCTATTACCAGTTCCAGGTCGGCCTCAAGCCGAGCCCGCTGCACGTCCAGGATCTCTATCTCGATTCGCTGCGCGCGATCGGCCTCGATCCCGGGAGCCACGACATCCGCTTCGTCGAGGATGATTGGGAATCGCCAACGCTCGGCGCCTGGGGCCTCGGCTGGGAGGTCTGGTGCGATGGCATGGAGGTCACGCAGTACACGTACTTCCAGCAGGCCGGCGGCATCGATCTGATGCCCGTGACCTGCGAGCTGACGTACGGCGTCGAGCGCCTCGCGATGTACCTGCAGAACGTCGACAACATGTACGACCTGCAGTGGGACAAGAACGTCACCTACGGCCAGCTCCGCAAGCCGTGGGAGGTCGAGTACTCGACGTACCACTTCGAGGAGCTCGAGCCGAAGATCGCGTTCACCAACTTCGACACCTACGAAGGCGAGTGCAAGCGGTTGCTCGCGCGCACCAAGGATGGCGCGGCGGCACCGCTGGTGTTGCCGGCCTACGAATTCTGCATGAAGGCCAGCCATGCGTTCAACACGCTCGACGCGCGCGGTGCGATCAGCGTGACCGAGCGTGCGCGCTTCATCGGTCGCGTTCGCGGCATGGCGAAGTCATGCGCCGAGGTCTACGTCGCGTCGCGCGCGCGGCTCGGCTTCCCGCTGCTGCCGAAGCACCTGCAGGCGCAGGCGGTGGCGGCGTACAAGACCAGCGAAGAAGCTGGCGTCAACGCGGCCGCACTCGCGGCCGCACGCGCGGTCGCTCCGCACGAGCAGGAGATTCCCCATGCCATTTGACGAAAGCCTCCCCAGGCCGTCTGGCCGATGGAAGCGAGACTCCGTATGAACGATCTGTTGCTCGAGATCGGCTGCGAAGAAGTGCCGGCCAAGAAGCTGGCCAAGCAGCTCGTCGATCTGCCGAAGCTCGTCGAGGAGCACCTCGCCGCCGCGCGCCTCACGCATCAGGGCGTTCGCTCGCTCGGCACGCCTCGCCGCCTCGCCATCATCGTCAAGGGCCTGATCGATCGCCAACCCGACCTCAACGAAGAGGTCGTCGGTCCGCCGGTGTCTGCCGCGTTCGCCGCGGATGGCTCGGTCACCAAGGCGGGGCAGGGCTTCGCCGCCAAGAACGGTGTCGATCCGAGCGCGCTCGCGAAGCGCGAGGTCGCCGGCAAGAAGGGCCAGTACGTGGTCGCGCTGCGCAGCATCGTCGGTCAGGACACGCGCGCGTTGCTCCCCAAGCTGCTCGAGTCGGTCGCGTCTGCGATCAGCTGGGAGAAGTCGCAGCGCTGGGGATGGGGCGAGAC
>JACCYD010001256.1 GCA_013696695.1 Deltaproteobacteria bacterium
ACGTGAGTCATGTGACCTCGCAGTGCGAGGCCACGATCTCACGGAATGCAGTTCGCGCGCGACGGCAGGCAGGTATGGATCGGCGACGACTGCGGGTCGCCACCGGTGGGCTTCGGCCCGCCCGTCCGACGGCAGCCGCGCTTACTGATCGAGTCTCCCGATTCCTTGGTTCGTGGTTGCGTCGAACAGGTGCGCGTATGATGCTGGGGAATGGAGACGCTGAGGGAGCTTTGTGTGCGAGAGGCGCCGGTGCCGTGGCAGCGCGCGCTCCAGATCGTGCGTGCGATCGCGATGCATCGACTACCCGATCGGCCGGCGCTCGTCAGCGAAGGGATCCTGGTCGATGGCGATCAGGTGCACCTGACATCGCTGCCAGAGCCGCAGGCGAGCTCGGATTCTGGTGACGGGCACGGCTGGCTCCAGCACAACGCGTTCAGGCTGTGGAGGAACCTGGAGGGTCGCGCGATCATGGTTCGCGACTCGATCTTCACGTACATGTCGCCGGAGCAGCTGATGGGCAAGCCGCTCAGCGAGGCGTCCCACATCTACTCGATCGGCGTCATCTCGTACGAGCTGCTGACCAACCGGCTGCCGTTTCCCGATGCGAAAGGACCAGCGGGGTTGATCACGGCACAACTCAAGTCTCACCCGCAGCCGCCGTCGACTCACGCGGCCGTTCCACCTGCGGTCGACGCACTCGTGCTGCGTTACCTTCACAAGCTGCCGGAGGAGCGCGTTGCCACGCTCGACGCGCTGGTCCGCGCGATCGACGAGCTCAGCGGACCGCCGAGCGCCGTCGACACACATCATTAAGCCTCGCCGCGTGGTTGGCGGGGATCACGTGCTGACACATAGTCATGCGCATGCGAATGCTGCTGCTGCTCACCCTCGCAAGCTGCGGCGGTAAGCAATCACCGCCACCCGAGAAGATCGAGCTTCGTCGCGCGGGGCCGAACGAGCTGCTCGGCGTTGCCGACTTCAACTCGATCGGTGATCGCGCCACTCGATCTCGCGCGCTGTTCGGAGTGATCGCGCGGGTGCTCGTACATCCGCGCTGCATCAACTGCCATCCGAACGGCGACGTGCCGCACCAGCGCGTGATGGAGCCCCACGATCCTCCGGTCGTCCGCGGCCCTGCCGATAACGGCGTCGTGGGCATGGAGTGCACGTCGTGTCACCAGGATCGCAACCAGGTGTTGACGCGCGTTCCCGGCGCCCCGAAGTGGCATCTCGCACCGATCGAGATGGCGTGGGTGGGCAAGTCGGTCAGCTACATCTGCAACCAGATCAAGGATCCGAAGCGCAACGGCGGCAAGACGCTCGCGCAGCTCGTCGAGCACAACGGCCACGACGAGCTCGTCGCGTGGGGCTGGGCTCCGGGCGCCGATCGCGAGCCCGCACCCGGCACGCAGGCCCAGTTCGGTGCCCTCACCGCCGCGTGGGTCGACACAGGCGCCGAGTGCCCCGAGGAGAGCCGATGAAGATCAAGATCAACGGCGTCGACAAGACGCTCGACGTCGATCCCGAGATGCCGCTGCTGTGGGCGCTGCGCGACGTGCTCGGTCTCACCGGCACGAAGTACGGCTGCGGCGAGGCGCTGTGTGGCGCGTGCACCGTTCATCTCGACGGTCAGGCCGTGCGCGCATGCGTGACGCCGGTGCGGCGAGCAGATGGCCACGCCGTGACCACGATCGAGGGCTTGTCCCCCGATGGCAATCATCCGCTGCAGAAGGCGTGGGTCGACCTGCGCGTGCCGCAATGCGGCTTCTGCCAGACCGGTCAGATCATGACGGCGGCCGCGTTGCTCGCGATCAAGCCGAAGCCGACCGATCTCGAGATCGATCAATCGATGGCCGGCAACATCTGCCGTTGCGGCACGTACCCGCGCATTCGCGCGGCGATCAAGAAAGCCGCAGATGACGGAGGTGCCAAGTGACGCCTCCGGTCAAGCTGACGCGGCGCGCGTTCCTCGCCGGTCTCGGCGCTGGCCTCGCGGTGGGTGTGATGCCTCGCGGCGCGCGCGCCGACGAGCCGAGCGGTCGCACCGGGAACGTTCCGCCACCCGCCGATACCGGCAAGAGCGGCCTGTCTCCGCACGTGTTGATCCACATCGCGCTCGACGGCACGACGACGATCCTCTGCCATCGCTCGGAGATGGGGCAGGGCATCCGCAGCTCGCTGCACGTGCTGATCGGCGACGAGATCGGTGTCGATCCGAAACGCGTTGTCGTTCGCCAGGCCGAGGGCGACAAGAAGTACGGCGATCAGAACACCGACGGCTCGTCGAGCTTTCGCAAGCAGTACGACGGCGATCGGCGCGCCGGTGCCGCGGCGCGCATGATGCTGATCGCGGCGGCCGCGAAGCGATGGCGGGTGAAGCCGGAGACCTGCACCACCGAGAATCACTTCGTCCTTCACAAACCGACGAAGCGTTCGCTCGCCTTCGCAGATGTCGTCGACGCGGCCTCCAAGCTGCCGGTCCCGAAGGATCCGGTGTTGCGGCCACTCGACGAGCTGAAGCGAGTTGCCGATCCGAACCTGCCATTGCTCGACGGGGCGCCGATCGTCACCGGCGCGGCGCAGTTCGGCGCGGACGTGCGCTTCCCCGACCTGCTGGTCGCGGTGATCGCGCGCCCGCCCGTCGTCGGTGGCAGGGTGGCGAAGTACGACGCGACACGCGCGCTCGCGGTGCCCGGCGTCAAGAAGGTGATCGAGATGCCGGTGCCGAAACCACCGTGGTTGTTCCAACCATGGGGTGGCATCGCCGTCGTTGCCGAGAACACGTGGGCCGCGATGAAGGGACGAGCCGCGCTCGACATCACGTGGGATCACGGCGCCAACGCCAGCTACAACTCCGCCACGTACCGCGAGGAGTTGCTCGCATCCGTGCGCGCACCCGGCACGAAGTATCGTGACCTCGGCGACATCGATGCCGCGTTCGCGAAGGCGGCGAAGACCGTCGAGGCCGAGTATCTCGTGCCCCATCTGTCGCATCTCCAGATGGAGCCGCTCGTCGCGGTCGCGCGGTTCACGGC
>JACCYD010001265.1 GCA_013696695.1 Deltaproteobacteria bacterium
CGGTCAAGGCGGCGCAGGTCTCCGCCGCCGCCACCAAGGCACGCGGCGAGCGCGCGTCGAAGAAGATCAAGGAGTACGCGAAGGCTGAGACCGGCGAGGCGCTGATGTTCATCGCGTCGGCCGATGCCGCGATCGCGTCGGGCAATCTCGGCGAAGCGAAGCGCGATCTCGACAAGGCAGCCGCGCAGCTCAAGGCCACGGGCGCCAAGAACACCGGCATCGATTACTCGTACGCGCAGCTCTACGACAAGCTCGCCACGCGCGAGAAGGATCCCGCGAAGAAGATCAAGCTGCTCGAGCAGGCGCAGAAGGCGTACCAGCGGTTCGCGCGCAGCGGCGCCGGCGGGCGCGTCCAGCGCGCCACCGATCGCGCGAACGAGATCGCCGAGGACATCAAGGAGCTTGGCCCACAGTGATCCGGTTGTTCATCATCGCCCTTGCCGGGTGCACGTCCGTCGTCAACTTCGACACGCCCCGCGAGAGCGGCGAGCAGTGTGGCGATGGCCTCGATAACGACGACAACGGCGCGATGGACTGCGACGACCCAGGTTGCGCCGGCACGCTCGGCTGCCTCGGTTGCGGCGATGGCACCGTCGACGTCGGCGAGGAGTGCGACGATCGCAACGCGCTGCCGAACGACGGCTGTAGTCCGGCGTGCCTGACCGAGGTGTGCGGCGACGGCGACGTCAACCCGGGCGAAGCGTGCGACGACGGTAACCTCGACGACACCGACGGCTGCCTCACTGGCTGCATCGCCGCCAGCTGCGGCGATGGCGTCATCCAGGCGGGCGTCGAGCAGTGCGACGACACCAACGCCGCGACCGACGATGGCTGCACCGCGAGCTGCGTCGTCGAGCGCTGTGGCGATGGCATCCCGCAGATCGGGCCGAGCATCCAGTCCGCCGAGTTCCTGTGGCTCGCCTCGAGCTGCGCACCCACCGATTCGATCGAATTCAGGATCAACGGCAGCACGGCGATGCTCGCCCCCGGCGACGTCGATCAATCGTGCACCTGCTCGCCGACCACCGGTTTCCGTAGCTCGTTCGGCGAGACGCCGCAGATCCTCGACGGTTTCAACGACTTCTCCGTCGAATACACCGGCGCCGATCAGTTCCTCGCGTGGGCGGTGATCGTGCTGCACACCACTGCCGGCGATCGCGAGATCGTGATCTACGAGGGCGTGCCCGGCGCCGCGGCTGCGCGTGCGACGAGCATGTGCGGCGGTGGCTTCGACGAGAACGTGCCGCTGCAGACCGTCAACGCGCCGGTCTCGGTGTTCGAGCAGTGCGACGATGGAAACCTGGTCAACGACGATGCCTGTGCGAATGACTGCAGGTTTGGGAGCCCGCCATGAGACTTGTCGCACTCGCGCTCGCGCTCGTCGCGTGCAACCCACCCAGCCACGAGCCCGATCCGGCGAACGACGCCGCGGCCACGGAGCCGGTTCCCGGCGTGGTCCGCGTGTTGTCGCAGCAGCAGAAGTTACTTCCCCCCGCCGCGCCGGCGGCGATCTTTGGCCAGGCGATCGGGCTCGGCGGCGACCGCATGGCGATCGGTGCCCCGGGCGACAGCCAGGCCGGACCGGAAGGAGCCGGTGCGGTCTACGTGTTCGCGAAGTCCGGCGTCACGTGGAACCTCGAGCAGCAGCTGTTCGCCAGCGATCCGACCGCTGGCCAGCGGATCGGCAAGTCGGTCGACATCTCCGGAAATACCGTGATCGTCGGCGGGACCGGCTTCGGTGCTGGTGGCGCGCGCGACGGTGCGGTCTACGTGTTCACGCGTACCGGCACGACATGGAGCGAGCAGCAGAAGATCACGGTCGCCGACGCAACACCGTCCGCGCGGTTCGGCCAGACGGTGCGCATCGAGGGCGAGACCGCCGTGATCGGCACACCGAACGACGGCACCAAGGGATCGGTCTACGTGTTCACGCGTAGCGGCACCGTGTGGTCGCAGCAGCAGAAGCTGACCGCACCCGACGCTGCTGCCGGTGATCGCTTCGGCTACTTCGTCGAGATCTCCGGTAACTCGGTGATCATCGGGGCACGGAACGCGACGTCCAATCGCGGCGCTGCCTACGTGTTCGTCCGGTCGGGGGTGACGTGGTTGCTCCAGCAGAAGCTGACGGCGAGCGATGCGGCAGACGGTGATCAGTTCGGCCGTGCGGTCGACATCAACGGCAACACCGCCGTCGTCGGTGCGTGGGTCAAAAATAGCGGTCGCGGCGCGGCCTACGTGTTCACCCGCAACGGTGTCACCTGGACTCAGCAGCAGAAGCTCACGGCTTCCGATGGCGCGACCGGCGACGAGTACGGGTCGGCCGTCTCACTCGTCGGAGAGACCGCGGTGATCGGCTCGAAGAAGGACGACGACAACGGGAACGATTCGGGAGCGCTCTACGTCTACAAGCGGACGGGCGTCACGTGGATCGAGGACCAGAAGGTCAAGCCGACGGATGAGATCCAGACCGATGACCGGTTCGCCCAGGCGATCGCGTTCAACGGTGTCACGCTGGTCGGCGGCGCCTACGTCGACGACGAGATCGCGGCTGATGCCGGCGCTGCCTACATC
>JACCYD010001332.1 GCA_013696695.1 Deltaproteobacteria bacterium
GATCCGTGGATGTCCGCGTACCTCGTGCTCGGCAACGCGTTCGTCGCGTACTACTACGGTCAGTTCGCGCGCGCGGTCGACATCTTCAAGGATGCCGACAAGCGGTTCCGCACGCTGCCGAACGTCGCGTGGGAACAGAACACGATCAGGATCCACCGCCTGCGCGCGACGGACTATCAAGGTGCGTGGGGCGAGCTGCGCTCGCTCTACGACGAGTACATGCGCGATGCGCAGCGCCGCGACGATCGCTACGTCGGCGCGTCGCTGACTCGCTGGTTCAACGTGCTGTGGCTCGCGCACGATCGCCCCGATCTCGCCGGCGCCGATCTCGATCGCAGCCAGTGGTCGCCGCCGGCCGACGGGCGCTATCACCTGCAGCACTTCCTCGAGCTTCGCGCGCGCGTCGAGCTCGCGCTGTATCGCGGCGACGGTGCCGCGCAGGGTTCGTGGGCACGGCCCGGCCTCGACGCTGCGGACCAGTCGTATCTGCTGAGGATCCAGGTCGCGCGTGCGATCGCGGACTGGCTGCTCGGCCGGATCGCCGCCTGCGAAGGCAACATCGCCGAGATCGAGCTGCGCGCCCGCAAGCTCGCGGACCACAACCTCAACTACGCCGCGATCTGGTCCGGTCTGCTCGCCGGTGCGGCGATCGCGCAGCGCGGTGATCGAGCCGGCGCCATCGCGCACCTCGAGGCCACCGCGGCGTACGCCGATGCCAACGACTTTCCGCTGTGCGCGACGATCGCGCGGCTGCGCTCCGGCCAGCTGCAGGGCGACGCGGGTGCCGCGCAGGTGCAAACATCGCTCGCGTGGCTGACCGGCCAGGACATTCGCAATCCGCTGCGCATGTGCGACGTGTTCGCGCCGGGCTTCTGAAGCGAACCCGCCATCGCGATCGCGTTTCGCGCCAGGGCTGATCTTATCGGCTGATCCTATCGCTCCGTCGGTGAAGCACCTCGGCTTACACCGTCGGGCATGAAGCGGCTTTCGATTGTCTTCCTCGCATGCTGCTCGTCCGACCCCGCACCCCTCGAGTGCGAGCCGCGGCCGCTCGAAGCGCCGGGTCCGACGACGTTCGCGGACATCTCGGCGGCGAGCGGCATCCAGGCCGGCAACTTCGTGCCGACGCCGGCGACGCCGATCCCGATCAACGATCACAGCCGGCTCGCCTTCATCGATCTCGATGGCGACGGTTGCGACGACATCGTCGCGCACGATCTGTTTCCCAACGCCGACGCCGGCATCCCGTACACGCACCTCGTCTACAAGAGCCACTGCGACGGCACGTTCTCCGACTTCGGCGTCGAGTCCGGGCTGCGCGACGTGCAGGCCGGCTTGTTCGCGTTCGGTGACGTCGACAACGACGGCGACCAGGATTGCTACGCCGCGCTCGATATCCCGCTCCCCGGCCTCGGGAGCTCGATGTGGCTCAACGACGGCGCCGGTCACTTCACGCGCAAGGACGGCGCCGGCATCGAGGGCCCGGTCGGCAACACCGTCGTCGGCAACGCGGTGTTCGCGGACTTCGACGGTGACGCCAAGCTCGATCTGTTCGTCGGCACCGGTCAGACCAGCTATCTGTCGATGGACGCGCTGTTCCTCGGCAACGGCGACGGCACGTTCCGCCCGGCCAGCGAGCGCCTCGGCGGCAACACGCGGAGCCCGTCGAACGGCAGCGTCGCGTGCGATTATGACGACGATGGCGACCTCGATATCTTCGTCGCGGTCTACGGCGTGTCGAACGATGGCGCGCAGAACATCCTGTTCCAGAACGACGGCGCCGGCACGTTCACCAATGTCGCGATGGCGACCGGCTTCGCCTCGCTGCCCACCGGCAACTACTGGATCTCCTCGACCGGCCACGGCATGGCCCCCGAGCCCGGTGCGATGCCCGGCAAGTACGTCGGCTCGAACGCGTTCGGCCTGACCTGCGACGACCTCGACAACGACGGCGATCTCGATGTCGTGGTCTCGGCGATCTCGCATCCCGGCGGCGACTACAGCCGCACGTGGTCCGACCCGACGGTGCTGCTCGTCAACAGCGGCGCCGCCGGTGGCTACACGTTCACCAACGAGTGGCTCGCGCGCGGCTTGCCGTACAACGAGGGCGATGTCGACGCGGCGACGATCGACTTCGACAATGACGGCCTGCTCGACATCTCGCTGTCGCGCACCGACAAGTACGAGACCGGGTACACCACCGATCTGCAGAAGGGCTGGTTCGGGCTCATGCACCAGCTCCCCGGCGGGATGTTCGAGCCGCTCGACCGCAGCGTCGGCCTCACCGATGAAGATGCCGGCCCTGGCATGAAGGGCGCGCAGAACCACGCGTGGTCTGACATCGATCTCGACGGCGATCTGGATCTCTTGGTCGGCGCGCGCGATCAGGGCGGTGGCCGCGCGAATCTGCTGTTCCGCAACGACCTCGGCAGCAAGCACCACTGGATCGCGGTGCGCCTGACCGGCGACGGCACGGCGATCAATCGCGACGCGATCGGCGCCCGCGCGACGCTGACCATCGGCGACACGACGTTGACCCGCGAGCTGCGCTCGAGCCGTGGCACCTACAACTCGATGGACACCCGCACGTTGTATTTCGGACTCGGAGAGCTGGGTTGCGATTACAAGCTGTCGATCCGCTGGCCCGATGGCACGACGCAGGACTTCGCGGCGACCGACCTCGGGATCGATCGCATCGTCACGATCGACTACGAGTAGTCACCGGACGCGCGCGGTCCAGATCGGCACGACCCACAACACGAAGCCGTCGGGATCGCGGATGCAGTCGACCGTGGCCTGAAAATACTCGCGCGCCTCGGCTTCGGGGATGCCGAGGCTGCGCGCTGTGGACTCGGTGTACCCGTCTCGCCAGGCCTCGAAGATCGCCGCGAACGTCTCGCGTGGCACGCGCTGCGTATCGACGTGCGCGTAGTGAACGTCGATGTCGTCGAGCGGCAACGCGCGCAGGTGGTGGTGGATGTTGCGGCCGATGTGGAGGTCGATGCCCGCAGCCTTGCTGTAGGCCCGCGGTGCGGCATGCCAGAAGTACGAGACGTCGATGCGCGTGGGCGCCGCGTGGATCATGTCGTAGTCCTCGGCGACCACGTGCAGTCGTCCGCCTGGCTTCGACACCCGCACCATCTCGGCGAGCACGCGCTCCGGCGTGGGAATCGCCTGCAACACGTGGCGGCACACCACGAGGTCGAACGAGCCCGCCGCGAACGGTAGCTCGAACGCATCGGCAGGCTGGAACCTCACACGATCGCCGAACCGCACTGTCTTGCCGCGCCCGAGTGCGAGGTGCGACTCGATCAGATCGACCCCCGTGACCCGCGCCTCGGGGAACAGCTCCGCCATGCGGGCGGTGACCTCACCTGTCCCACATCCGACATCGAGAATGTCGCGCGGCTGGTACCGGCGCATTGTGGGCAGCTCCTGCGGCCAGATCGCGTCGGCCTGCGCTGCCAGGTTCCTGACCATCGATTCGTCTGCCATCTCCTTCGCTTGAGGGCTGCGATCGGTCTCCGTGCCTGGCATCGCCCGCATGCTACCCCAGCGGCACTACAACCCGCGGGGATCCGGCCGACTCGGTAGGCATGGTGAAGTTCCGCGAGACGATCTGGTTCAAGCGTGGCGACCTTGTCGATGTCGAGGAGGACGAGGAGCGTGTCGAGCTGCCGATCGAGGACCGCTATCTCGACACCGACGGGGTCTCCCGCCTCGAGACCGAGTTATTCGGACTGCACAGCGGCCAGACCGTGCCGATGCCGCGGGTGGAGGTCGGCTTCGCGAGTGGGACGATCGCGGGCGATGTGAAATCGGCTAGCGATCTCCAGGCGCTGGTTCGCGAGCTCAAGCAGCGCAACACGCGCATCGTCGCCATGGTCGCCGCGGCGGCGCTGGTGTTCGCCGTGTGCTTGTTCGGCGTGCTCTGATCGCCCGTGTTATGACCGTGTCGAGTGGGGCCCTGGCTCAGACGGAACGCGTGGCTCGTCGCGATCGCCGCAGCGTACCTCTACATCTTTCCGCACTTCCCGAAGACTCGTAACGCCAACGAGCTGCCGCGCGCCTATCTCGTCAAGGCGATGGTCGACGACCATACCTTCGCGATCGATCACGGCGTCAAGACGTGGGGCAAGACGGCCGACGTCGCCGAGGCCAACAAGCATTTCTATTCGAACAAGGCGCCGGGCTCGTCGATGCTGGTTGCCCCGGCGTACGCCGCGGTGTCGCTGTTCGGCGAGCCCAGCCTCGGGTTCACGATCTGGCTATCGCGCGTCGTCGCGGGCGTGATCCCGACGCTGTTGTTCCTGATGTTGCTGGGGCGGTTCCTCGAGCGGTTCGCGCCTGATCCGGCCGTGCGGCGCGTCGTCGTCGTCGCGTACGCGCTCGGCTCGATGGCGATGACGTTCTCGGTGCTGTTCATCTCCCACCAGCTGTCGGCGGTCTGCGTCGGCTCTGCGTGGATCCTCGGGCTCGATTACGCGGAGCGCAAACGCGGCATCATGGCGCTGCTCGCGGCGGGCTTCCTCGCCGGCTGCGCACCGCTCGTCGATTATCAGGCCGCATTCGCAGTGCCGATCATCGCCGGCCACGTGTTCTGGAAGCTGCGCGATCGGCCCGCGAAGGAGAAGCTGACGAGCTTCGGTATCGTCGCTGCGGCTGCGGCGCTGCCGATCATCGTGCTGCTGATCTATCACCAGCAGGCGTTCGGCAGCCCGCTGTGCACCGGCTACGACCCGTCGTGCGTGCAGACGCAGTTCGCAGGTCTTCAGAGCCAGGGCTTTCTCGGACTCTCGAGCTTCCGCTGGCATGCGTTCGTCGGCTCGACGGTGGCGCCCGACAACGGCTTGTTCACGCTAGCGCCGTGGCTCCTCCTCGCGATTCCCGGGTTCGTGTTGCTCGCGCGCCGCGAGCGCTCGTTCGCGATCACCTGCGGGCTGATCGCGGTGATGTACATCGCATTCGTGTCGTCGCTCGCGATGTGGCGTGCTGGCTGGTCGGTCGGGCCTCGCTACATCACGGTGATGCTGCCCTTCCTGTTGCCGCCGATCGCCCTGGTGCTACAGGAGTGGCGCACGAAGTGGTGGTTGTTCGGGCTCGCCGCCGGTACCGTCCTCGTCGGCATCGTCATCTACTCGCTGTCATCGGCGACGTTTCCGCCGTGGCCCGACGAGTTCGTCTTCGATCGCCGCTTGGTCCACGTCGAGAACCCGCTGTTCGAGATCACCTTCAAGCTGCTCGGCGATGGCATGGCGGCGCCGAACGCGCTCACCGCGATCGCCGGCGGCCCGCCGCTGATCGGGATTCTTCCGTACCTCGCGATCGTGTTCGGCCTCGCCGGCTGGACGATCGCCAGGCCCGCCGGGTGGCGCGCGCTGCTCGTGGCCATCGGCTTCGCGTTCGTGATCCTCGTCGGCTATTCGCTGTTGCCCGGCACGCCGCACAGCGACGAGCTCTATCGCCGCGTCGTCAATTTCATGACGTAGTGCCAGACCCCGCCGTGCCGAAGCCGGTCACCGTTCGAGGGCGGCGGGATCCATCCCGTCGCGATCGGCGACCACCCACACGAGCGGCCCGCCGCCCGGCGGAGACTTCGTCTGCCAGCCCTCGGCCTCGCGCGCATCCATCCATGTCTCGCGCTCGGCTTCGCTGCCGTCGACGCGAACGTGAATCGTGGGGCGACGTGGCCCGCCAACGATGCGGAGCACCGGCAGCAACGCGTCATGGCGCGTGGACGAGAACCCGCTGAAGTCGACCTCGATCTCGTCGAGGTAGCAGCACGAGGGACCGCGCGGCACCTCGCGCGCGGTGAGGATCTGTCCCGGATACCCCGTGCCGAAGACTTCCTCGCCGTCGGGATACGCGACGCGAAATAGCATCGCCATGATCACCGCGCCCCGACAAGCAGCTTGGATGGCAACCTGCAGCTCTCACCCCAAGCCACATTACGCATCCAGAGGTCCTCGTCGACCTGAGCTCTCGCGAGCCGGCCGTGATTCACGCCGGCCGATCAACCAGGCAATCGCGAGGAGCACCACACCGACGAGGATCACGACGGTGCCGAGCCCCGACACCCAATGACCCGCCGTGAATTCGGGGTCGTAATCCCAGTACCGGCGCGGCATGCCACTGGCGCCGACCCGCATCGACGCGTAGGCGTGCACCACGGTGCCGGCGCTGCACATGCACGCACCACTCCACACGAGGACCGGGTTCGGCACTCGCGCGACGGGGCGCCAGGTGTGCAATGCGCCGAGTGCGGCGAAGCCGATGGTCGCTGCGAACAGGTGCATCGCGCCCACCATGAAGTGGGTGTCGAACAGATGGACGTCCATGTCGATCGGTACGGCCACCCCGATCCCGCGCATCACGATCGCCGCGCCACAGCCGAACACGACGAAGGCGACCTCTGATCGGCCGAAGCCGCCGAGCACCGCGAGCGCGATCCAGAGCCCGAGCAAACACACGCCGGAGACCAGCTGCACCGGCGCGAACGCCCAGGCGATCCCGACGAGGATCGCCACGACCGCGATCGCGCCACGGGAACCGCTGGCGTCTCCCGCGAGGGCGATCGTGGCGAGCGTGACCGCGACGCAGGCGGTCGCCGCCGTGATCGGATCGAGGGAGATGACGGCAAACGCTTCGCGCACCTCGGCAATCGCTGCGACGGCGATCGCTACGACGACCGCGATCGCGAGCACGAGCCGCAGCGGCGTCACGCCGCGCCGGTTCGCACCGACGATCGCGCCGAGGTGCAGCGCGTACACCAGCCCGGAACCCGCGAGCGCGATCGGGCCGACCCGTGACACGATCGACGCCGAGGACGGCTGGCTGGCCGAGTGCGGCGTGTAGAACGTCCAGCCACTGTCGACGCCTGGCGTCATCGCGGAGATCGTCATCGCGATCATGCCGATCGCCCACAGCCCGACGCCCACCCATGCCACGGCGGGCAGCGGAAATCGCGTCGCGCCGACGAGCCGGATCACCGCCAGGTAGCCCGCCACGCCCGCGAATGCCGCGGCGCCGATCGCGAGCGGCGCGAGCCCGTGCAGCGAGATCATGCGGCCGTAGCTGTTCGCACTCCATAACCCGCCGGGCGCGAGCAGCTCGAGCTGCATCACGACGCCGCCGAACATCGATGCGAGCAGCACCAGCCCGACGAGCGCGAGCTGGGCGCGAGCTACGTGGAGAGGAGTCCGTGGCACGCTGATCGATCTGAGTTATCGAGCGAGGTGCTGTTCGAGCAACGGGATGCGATCGTTGCCCCAGAACATGACGTCACCGACGAACATGGTCGGCGCACCGAACGCGCCGCGCTTGACCGCCTCGTCGGTGGTCGCGCGCAGATGATCTTTGGTTTCCTGCGCGTCGATCGCCGCGATCGTCGCGACGTGATCGATGCCGGCCGCGGTTGCCGCGGCCTCGAGCGTGGAATCGGCGGTGGGATCCTGATCGCCGGCCCAGTACGCGTGGAACAGCTCGAGCGCGACCGCCGACACCTTGGTGGCATCGGTGCGCTCGATCCCCGCGAGGAAGCGCTGGGTGCGCAGTGTGAGCACCGGGAACCGGCTCGGCATCACGAACGGGATCTTGTAGTGCGACGCCCAGCCCTGCATGTCGACGAGCATCCAGCGCGCCTTGGCCGGCACGCGGATCGGCAAGTCGTTACCGGTGGCCTTGAACACCGCGCCGAGCAGGAATGGCCGCCAGCGCACCGGCGTGTTCGTGCGTTCGGCCAACGCAGGCATCTGCGTCGCGGCGAGGTAGCTGTACGACGATCCGATGTCGAAGAAGAATTCGATCTCGCGCGTCATCTCGCTCCTCAGGGTTCGTGTTGCGCGAGCTCGCGCATCGCTGCGGCGATGCCGGCCTTCTGCGGCACGCTCGCCGTCTCGAGGTTATCCGCGAGCCCGATGCCGGGCAGGTGCGCGCCGGCAACCAGCTTCGGCGGCGCGTGGAGCTCGTAGAACAGCTCCTCGATGATCCGCCGGATCAGGTGCTCGCCGAAGTTCGTGATCTCGGTGTCCTCGTTAACGCACAGGACCCGGTTGGTCTTGCGCACGCTGGCGACGATCGCCTCCCAGTCGTACGGGTGCAGCGTGCGGAGGTCGATGATCTCGGCGTCGATGCCTTCGCTTGCCAGCTCGTCGGCGGCGGAGACGCACATCGGCACGTTGCGGCCGTAGGTCAGCACCGTGAGCTGCGTGCCTTCGCGCGCCGTGCGGCTCTTGCCGATCGGCACGTAGTACTCCTCGATCGGGGGCCACTCCGGCTTCCACTCGGTGCGGTCACCGAGTGGTGCATCGATCATCTGACCGAGCACCTTGTCGTCGGAGGGTGCGCCCGGGATGTTCTCCTCGGGCTTGCTCTTCATACGAAGCAGCGCCTTCGGAGCGAGGAACATCACGGGATTCGGATCCTTGATCGCGCTGAGCATCAGGCCGTACGCGTCGAGCGGCGTCGACGGCATCACGATCTTCCAGCCCGGGATTCGCGTCGCCGTCGCGTCGAACGAGTGCGAGTGATAGATCGAGCCGCGGATGCCGGCGCCGACCGGAGTCATCAGCACCAGCGGCACGTTCCAATCGCCACCGCTCGACCAGTACGTGTTGCCCGCGATCTTGAGCAAGTCGATCGTGTTGAATGCGTAGTCGCAGAACTGGATCTCGGCGACCGGCTTCCGGCCCGCGAGCGCGAGGCCGATCGCCGTGCCGACGATGCCGCGCTCGTCGAGCGGCGTGTTCCACGCGGTCTCGAGGCCCTGCGTGCCGGTGAACACGCCACCGAGCGGGGGCCCGACATCCTCGCCGAAGATGTCGGTCACGCCGAGCCGCTTCTCGCCGACGTGCAGCGCCA
The DNA here is from genome assembly GCA_013696695.1 of Deltaproteobacteria bacterium. Lineage (GTDB taxonomy): Bacteria > Myxococcota_A > Polyangia > Haliangiales > Haliangiaceae > JABFXX01. The sequence continues at coordinate 8,860 of JACCYD010001332.1, forward strand.
ACCGGATCGCCTGGATCATCGTCGGCATTACGACTCTCCCGCCACGTAGTTCTTGTCGGCGAACACGTAATCCCACGCCGATTCGGCGGTCGGGGCCGGTTCCTCGACGACGCGCTGGCTCGCCTCGAGGAGCTCCTGCGTGTATTGCGTGCGGAGCAAATCGATCTGCGAGCGCGTGATCACGCGGCGCTCCTCGAGCTTGTTCTCGAGCTCGAGCACGCAATCGATCTCGCCCTTGACGAGGTTCGCACCGCTCGCCGACGAGTGGCCGCGGAGGCGCGACACCATCGCCTCGAGCATGTAAGGCCGACGCTCGGTGCGCACGTAGTCCATCGCCTTGGACAGCGCCGCGTACGAGACCTCGGGATCATTGCCGTCGATCACGGCGGTGGGCATGCCGAACGCCTTGGCG
>JACCYD010001343.1 GCA_013696695.1 Deltaproteobacteria bacterium
CCCCGACGCACCCGAGTGCCCGACCGGCACGTGCGCGCCCGACGATATGGGCACGTTCGTCTGCCGCTGAGTCCAATCCTCGCTTCATCTTCGTACCGCGGTAGGGTCCCCACGTGACCTGGCCGCGGTTCGTCGTTTCGGCGCTGTTCGTGCTCGCGTGTCAACGCGATCGCACGAGCGGGCTGCCGGGCGCCGAGCCGTTCGAGGCCGAGGTCGCGCAGAAGGTGATCGCGGCGAAGGGCAGCTCGACGGAGAAGTTCACGAACCGGCTGATCCTCGAGCGCAGCCCGTATCTGCTCCAGCATGCACACAACCCGGTCGATTGGCGGCCGTGGGGTGACGATGCGCTCGCGGCGGCGAAGCGACTCGACCGGCCGATCTTGCTCAGCATCGGGTACTCGACCTGTCACTGGTGCCACGTGATGGAACGCGAGTCGTTCGAGGATCCGGAGATCGCGGCGGCGATCAATCGCGGGTTCATCGCGGTCAAGGTCGATCGCGAGGAGCGTCCGGATCTCGATCGCATCTACATGGCGGCGGTGCAGCGGATGACGGGGAGCGGCGGCTGGCCGCTGACCGTGGTGCTCCTGCCCGACGGACGGCCGTTCTTCGGAGGCACGTACTTCCCGCCGCGCGATGGTGAGCGCGGGCGACAGAAGGGCCTGCTGTCGATGCTCGCGCAGCTGAGCGCGGCGTATCGCGACGACGGCGACAAGCTCGTGCAACGCGCGGCACAGCTGATCGCGGAGCTCGATCAGCCGGCGCCGCGGGGCGACGTGCCGGGGTCCGGCGCGATCGAGACTGCGGTCGCAGGGCTCGCGAAGTCGTTCGATGCGACGTGGGGAGGCTGGGGGCGCGCCCCGAAGTTTCCACGACCGGCGGTGATCGAGCTGCTGCTGCATCACCATCGGCGGACGGGAAACGCTCGCTCGCTGGAGATGGCGACGCGCACGCTCGAGCGGATTGCCGGTGGCGGCATTCATGATCAGATCGGCGGCGGCTTTCATCGCTACACCGTCGACGACAAGTGGCGCGTACCGCACTTCGAGAAGATGCTCTACGACAACGCGCAGCTCGCGACCGCGTTCCTCGCCGCGCATCAGGCCACCGGTCGCGACGACTTCGCCGAGGTCGCGCGCAGCACGCTCGATTATCTGCTGCGCGAGATGCAGGCGCCGGCGGGCGGGTTTCATTCGGCGACGGATGCCGACAGCGACGGCGAGGAAGGCACGTACTACGTGTGGACCGCGGCGGAGCTCGATGCTATCGTCGGCGTCGCCGGGGTTGCAGGTGCCGGGGTTGCAGGTGCCGGGGTTGCAGGTGCCGGCGTCGATGCGCGGATCGTGCGCGAGTACTTCGACGTCACGGTCGGTGGCAACTTCGAGCGCGGTACGAACATTCTGTGGCGACGCGTGGCGATCGAGGAGGTCGCGGCGCGGCTCGCGCTCGAGCCCGCACAAGTCCGCGCGACGATCGAGAGGCTGCGCCCGAAGCTCCTCGCGGCGCGGGCGAAGCGAACGAAGCCGTTCACCGACACCAAGGTGTTGGTGGCGTGGAACGCGCTCGCGATCACGGCGCTCGCGCGCGCGGCGTTGACTTTCGACGACGCACGCTATCGGGACGCAGCGCGGTCGACGGCGACGTATCTCCTCGAGCACGGCCGGCGCGGTGGTGCGTTGCGCCACGCGATCGCCGGCGGTGACGCCTTTCTCGACGATCACGCGTTTTTGGTCGCGGCACTGATCGATCTCTACGAGGCCGATCCGGATCCGAAGTGGCTGCGCGAAGCGATCGCGCTGCAGCGCGCCCAGGACGCCGCGTTCTTCGACCCGCAGGCCGGGTACTCGTTCACGGCGAAGACCCACGAGCAGCTGGTCGTCCGCGATCGCGTCGCGCACGACGACGCGGTGCCGTCGGGCAGCTCGGTGGCCGCCGAAAATCTCTTGAAGCTCTACGAGCTGACCTCCGACGAGGCCTATCGCACGCGCGCGACGGCGACGTTCACAGCGTCGGGCGCCACGCTCGCGCGCACGCCGGGGGCACTACCGCGCATGCTCGCCGCGCTCGACTTCTCGCTCGACAAGCCGAAACAGATCGTCATCGTCTCACCCGTAGGGGGCTCGCCGGATGCGCTGCTCGCCCGCGTACGGCGCGCGTACGTGCCGAACCGCGTGCTGGTCCGGACGGTCGAAGGCGCAGCCCTCGCGGCGCTATCGCCGCTGGTGCCGCTCGTCGAGGGCAAGGTCGCGAAGGGCGGCCAGCCCACGGCCTACGTCTGCGTCGGCACGCACTGCGAGCAGCCGACGAGCGATCCGGAGGTGCTGACGAGGCAGCTCGCTCGGGCCGAGCCGCTCGTCGTCACGCCGTGAGTCGCAGTTACTGCAGGACCTGGATGCAGCAGCCACCCTCGCCGGTCATCGGATCGCCGTTCGCGCAGAACTGTTGATCCGGGCAGATGCCGCCGCTCGCGCTCGGCGTGCATGACGTGGTGCCCACGGGACACTGCGCCGTGCCCGTGCACGACGGATCGAGATCGGCTTCGGTCTGCCCGGGACACAGGATGCAGCTGGTGCCACCGCACTCGGGGTTGCCGCACTCGGTGACCTGGTCACACCGGAGGCACTTCGTCGGATCGAGGATGTTGGTGGCATCGCAGTCCGGCGACGTCTGCGGGTTGACCGCGATGTCGACGCACTGGTTGGTGGCCGGATCGCAGACCGTGCAGCAACCGAAGCAGTCGCAGCCCGGAGGCGCGAGCTTGCCGCACTCGTCCTTGCACTTCTGGGAGATCACGCCGGTACCGATCGGTGGCGGGCAATCGTTCGGCTCGAACTGGTTCGCACCGATCGGGCACTCCTGCTTGGTGGTCGCGCCGAGCAAGCAGCAGACGTGGATGTTGCAGCCGTCGTTGCCGGCGCCGCTGTTGCCATCGAAGAAGCAGTCCTGGTTGACCGCGTCCTTGTTGTCACCCGGGATGCCGGTCTCGAACGAATCTTCGCGATCGTCGAACGGGCCGCTGCACTCGACGTCCGCGCCGTCGACGAAGCCGTCGTTGTCATCGTCCACGCAGTTCGAGCACTGCGAGCCACCCGGAACGCAGGTGCCACCGAACGGCGGTGCGTCGAGACCGGGAATCTCAGCGTCGGTCGTCGAGCCGTCACCATCGGTGGGGTTGCCGTCGGTGGGATTGGTGTTGCCCCCGTC
>JACCYD010001395.1 GCA_013696695.1 Deltaproteobacteria bacterium
GTCTCGATCTCGGCGCACTCGAGCCGCGGCTCCCGGAGCGCCTCGGCACCGCCGATCACAAGCTGCACCTCGCGCCCGGGGAATACCTCGCCGATCTCGATCGGCTCGAGCGAATACTCGGCAACCCGCCGACGGGGCTGGTCATGATCGGCCGCCGCCACCTGCGCTCCAACAACTCGTGGATGCACAACAGCGAGCGCCTCGTGAAAGGCCCGGCGCGCTGCACGCTGCTGATTCATCCCGACGACGCGAAGGCGTACAACCTCACCGACGGTGGCTCCGCCAAGGTCTCCACCAAGCTCGGCTCGATCACGGTTCCCGTCGAGGTCACCGACGAGATGATGCGCGGCGTGGTCAGCGTCCCGCACGGCTGGGGACATAACCGCCCGGGCGTTCGCATGGGCGTCGCCGCCGCGCACGCGGGCGAGAGCGTCAACGACATCCTCGATCCTGCGCGCATCGATGCGCTCTCCGGCACCAGCGCGCTCACCGGTCAGCCCGTCGAGGTCGCGCCGGCATGACGACGCCCTTCGAGAAGATCGGTGCCGATGCGCTGCGCTCGCTGATCGCCGACTTCTACGACCGCGTCTTCCGCGACGTGATGATCGGCTTCATGTTCCAGGGCAAGGACAAGAAGCACCTCATCGATCGCGAGTGGGAGCTGATCGCCGCGCTGCTCGGCGCCCCGGGTGTGAAGTACACCGGTCGCCCGATGCGCACCGCGCACGCGCAACACACGATCTTCGGCGGCCACTTCGAGCGCCGCCTCCAGATCCTGCGCGAGGCCATGCGCGATCACGCCGTCGATGCCGAGGTTCAGCAAGTCTGGATCGATCACACGCAGTCGCTGCGCGCGCAGATCACGCGCGACAAAGGGAGTGAGTGCGCCACCACCGCCGAGACCGCCCCGAAGCTCGCGATCGTTCCGGACGCGCCCGACTTACCGCCCGACAAGCCCATCAAGCTCGGCCGCCGCTAACGTCTCGCGCTGCGTCGCCCCGCGAAACGCAGCCAAGACGCGGCCAAAACGCGGCAAACGCGGTGGAACAGCGCCACGCTAAATCGCGACGTTACACGTCGGGGACAGGATCCACCCCTTCAACCTGCTGAGATCACCGGCGTCGTGGACGGAAACGTAAAATCGGTTCTCGGGCGTAGCTCCCATTCGGCCGCTGCAGTCGTCGGCCATAGCGTTGTTCACGTCGCGTGAAAGCTTTCCACTCCTCCTCCATCTCAGAATCGCCGCCGCGCTCGATATACGCGTCGAACAGCTCGCGATAGCGGCAGGCGCGTTGGCTCGGCGACACACCCAGTGACAGGTACCAATCGCTGGGCGTCCACAAGCTCGGGTGAATCTCGGATTTGGGAACTCCGGCGTGCAACCGGAACGTGGACCACGGGTAGTCCGCGGCATCCTTGACCAACCCGGCGCGAATTGGATTGGCGTCGATGTACAAGGTCGCCGCGGTCATGTGCGCATCGTTGGCGATGGGCTCGCTGTAGAACCGCTCCTCGAACAGCTTCCCGGTGCCTGCGCGCCGTTCGTTTCGGATCTGCGCATAGCGCTGCGCGTACTGCTTGACGCACTCCGATGCAGCACTCACCGTCGGTGGAGTGACGATTTGATGGACGTGATTCCCCATCAACGACATCGCGTGGATCGAACACTGCGAGTTTTCGCTGGCGCGACCGATCCGCCACAGCAGGGTGCGGTAGTCGTTCGGGTACGAGAACAATCTGCGGCGATTGTTTCCGCGAAGGATGATGTGATTCGGGATCTCTGCAGCGAGATGCTCGTCGCGAGGTTTGCGGGCCATGCGGTTGCTCTCGACCGGATGCGCCGCGGTTTCTCGATTTTACGTTTCCGAGCAGACCGTCAGTGAATTCAATAGGCTGGAGGGGTGGATCCTGTCCCCGCCATCGAAGTGCTTGAAGTTACGGGACGAGCTCTTGGAGGAACGTCATGCCGTCGGCTTTGCCGGCGATCAGGCCGCCTGTGAGCTTGGCGATCGCGCGCGCCATCGGCGGGCCGTCCTTCGCGACGGTGGCGAGCATTGACTCGGAGGCCTTCCGGCCGTTGTCGGTCTTCGCGAGCGTGACGAACGCGGCGGCCGCGACGATGCGGCGCATCGCGTTGGACTCGGAGTCGCGCAGGATGCCCGCGAGCTTGTCGGCGTCGTTGGTCTTTGCGTAGGCCGCGGCGAGTGCGGGGAGCATCGCGACGCGGACATCGTGTGAGGGATCATCGAGTAGCGGCTCGAGCAGCTGGGTGGTGAGAGCGGCGTCTCGCTCGACGAGGCCGATCGCGGCGGCGGCGGCCTGGACGCGCTCGCGCTCGGCGCGCGAGGCGAGCGCGCGGCGAAGCCGGGCTGCGACGTCGGCGGGTTTCGGATTGACGCGCGCGATCGTTGTGAGTGCGAGTTGCGAAAGCTCCGGGTTAGGATCGCGGACGGCGAGGGCGAGGGTGCGATCGAGCGTCGCCGCGTCGAGCTTGTCTTTCTGGTTGGCGACGCGGACGAGCGCGGCCTTGCGGACCTGCGGATCGGAATCGGCGAGCGCGGCGGAGAGCGTGGGACCGGCACGCATTCCGGAGGCGAGCGCGGCGTCGACGGCCTCGACGCGCACGATCGGTGAGGAGTCGGCGATCGCGATGCCGACGATCTCCTCGGCCTGCGTGAGCCGCGCCGCGCGAAGCAGCGTGAGCTTCTCGCCTTCATCGGCGGAGTTGAACAGCTTGGCCATCTGCGCGGCTGCGGCCTTCGGGGCATCGGCACCGAGGCCACCGATCGCCCGGATCGCGATGATGCGGACACCGCGATCTTGATCGTCGAGGAGCTGGACGAGCGCATCGCCGACCGGCGCGGCGACCTTGCCCTTGGCGGCGGCCAGGGCAAGGATTCGCGCGACCTCGCCGCGGATCTCGCTGTTCGGATCGCGCACCAGCTTGAGTGCGATCGGCACGCCGTTCTTCGCCGGATCGGGCCCATCGGCGACGCAGCTGACGAGGGCACGTCGAACATCGGCGGATGGATCTTCGGTGGACCACGCGAGCGAGCGGCGCGCATCGCCATTGCCGGCGAGCGCGGCGTTGCACAGGCCTTCGACACCGATCGGATGCAGCGAGAGATCTTCGGTCGTGCGCTGCGAGAACGTCAGGAAGCCGACGACGAACGCGGACTTCTTGCGCGCCAGGTCGGCGTAGATCTTCGCGGCCTCGCGGCGCGGCCGGCCCTTCTCGCGCCACAGCTGACCGATGCCATCGACGGCGACCGCGGCACTCGCGCCGACCATCGCGCTGTTGGCGAGGCCCTTCGCCGCGCCGATTCGCACGACGTAGTTCTCCTGCTTCGCCATCTTGCGAAGCTGCTCCATGTACTTCGCGCCGATGTTGCCGGCGGCCTCCGCAGCGGCGGCGCGGACG
>JACCYD010001398.1 GCA_013696695.1 Deltaproteobacteria bacterium
CCTATCAGTTCGGGCAACGCCATGCGAACGACCTCGCGCTGCAGTGCAAGATCCGGTTGCTTCGCCGCCCGGATCCCGCGTGGTCGACGTGCAACAGCATCTTGAACATCCTGCTGAAGCGCACCGGAAAGCTCGAGCTCGACGACCTCGCGCGCGAAGCGATCCGGCGCGTGGAGGCGCGCATGCCCGATCTCGGCCAGAGTGCGATCGATGCGATCGCGTACAACCTCGCCTGCGTGTTCGCCCGCGCAGGCGATGCCGAACGTGCGCTCGTCGCACTCCGCCGCTGCACCGAACCGAGGAAACAGAACCCGAACCCGGAGAGCGACACCGATCTCGAGCTGGTGTGGAACCATCCCGAATTCCCCGCGCTGCTCGCCGGCGTCCAGCCAGTTGGACAGCCACCCGCGCCCGAGGAGCCGCCGTACGACGTGCCCCCGGAGCACGCGGTGCCGCGCTTCGAGATCACCTTCGAGGAACGTGCCGAGGCCGAGGGGGCAGTCGTCGATCGGCTCGGCGGAAAACCGAATGCTCCGACCGCTGATCTGGTGTGGCCCACCAGCTCGAGTCGGCCGATGGACCTCGTCGCTCAGCTGGTCGGCAAGGCTGCCGGCGGTGCGGTCGATCTCGGCGACATCCATGTCCTCCAGATCTTCGCCGACCTCGAGGGTGACTTCTACGAGGAGGGCGAGCACGCCGTGATCGCCCATCGCGCTCCGTGCCCGGCAGTCGTCGAACCTCCCGCGACCGTCGCGACCGCCGACGTTCGCGTGATGAAGCTCGAGGCCGGCTTCGACGATCGCCGCCTCCTCGACGACGACTTCGATTCCCCCGCCGCCCATTCACACGCGTGGTGCGACAAGCTGGGCGGCATTCCGATCGGCGCGAACCTCGATCCCGACTTCCGCGACAGCGAGGACGAACCGATGCGCCTCGTGCTCGAGCTGGTCTCCTACGATGACTACTTCTTGTGGGCGTTGCTCGCGAATGAAGGCTTCACGGAGTTTCACCTCGAGATCGTCAGGGGGTAGCGAGTCGCGCTGCGACTTGCTCGATGACGCGAGCGGGTTCGATTCGGAGACGACGCGACGCCAATTGCTCTGCGCGCACGTGCTATCGACTCGGCATGAGTCACGTGATCGAGGTCGCAGTCTCCGGTGATCCGAAGGCCGTGGTGGCCAAGGCCAAGGCCACCGCGGAGCGACACGGAGCGACGTTCTCCGGCGATCACGTGGCCGGCACGTTCTCTGGCAACGGTATCGAGGGCGGCTACAAGTTCGGCGAGCGCGTCGTCGTGGTGACGATCGACAAGAAGCCTGACTTCGTGCCGTGGTCGATGGTCGAGAGCGCGTTTCGCGGCTTCTTCGAATCGCCAGCCGAGCTCGTCGTCGCCAAGGACGAGCCCCGCGGTCCGCGCGCCGACTCGTTGATCCGCAAGCACATCCTGTGGGCCTCGGGCGCCGGCTTGATCCCGATCCCGCTCGCGGATATCGCTGCGGTGACCGCCGTGCAGGTCAGCATGCTTCGCGATCTCACCAAGCTGTATCGCTCGGAGCTCTCCGATGCGGTGCTCGAGAACTTCGTCACCGCGCTCACCGGTAGCTTGCTCGCGCGGCTCGGTGCCAGCGCGTTCAAGGCGATCCCCGGCATCGGCACGCTCCTCGGTGGCGCCTCGATGTCGATCATGTCGGGCGCGTCGACGTACGCGGTCGGTCGCGTCGCGAAGAACCACCTCGAGCGCGTTGGAAGTCTCGCGAACGTCGACCTCACCAGCGCGAAGCGCGAGTACAGCGCCGCCTACGAGGCCGGCAAGGAGTACGTCGAGCACCTCGAGGAGGACGATGCGGACACCGTCACCAAGCTGGAGCGGCTCGGCGCGCTCCGCGCGAAGGGCGTGCTCACCGAGGAGGAATTTCAGGAACAGAAGACGCAGCTGCTCAAGAAGTAGTCAGCTACAGCGCGCGAATTCGAACGTCACGAAAGGCGACGTTGCCCGAGTGCGTCTGGATGCCGACGAACCCGAGCGCTGCTCCGCGTCCTGCGTCGTGGTTCTCGAAGCGCGTTGCCGGCAGGTCGTTGAGGACCACCTCGTAGACCTGCCCGACGACGCGAATGCGGTAGTCGTTCCACTCGCCGACCGGCCGCGGTGCCACGCGCCCGAACTGCTGATCCTCGATGTCGTAGATCGCCCCGGTCGTGTGCTTCGGCGCGCCGTCGGGATATCCCGTGTTGTCGATCTGCACCTCGAAGCCGAAGTGCGCCGCGACGAACGCGCCGACGTGCAAGCTCGCTATTTCACGCCACCCGCTCGACGGCATGCCGCACGTCCAGCAGCGGCCGTGCCACCGGCGTCGCCGGCCAGTCGAGTTGCCTGCCGCGTCGACTGGCTGTCTCCGCCGGGTGACAGTCGTCGAGGACACCACGTCTAGGCGCGTGCAGCGACTCGCGCGGGGGTGGGGACTCGAGTCGCGGCACCGTCGGTACGACACGTGCTGTTCCCGACCTCATGAAGTCGTCCAACGGAATCGTCGTCCTCGATGCTGCTGCACTCGCGACCGCTCACGGTGGCATGAAGTGGGAGCAGTTCTGCGCCTCCTACAACGTGGAGGATCGCCGGCGTGGCGCCGGGACGCGCGCGCAGCAGCGCGCTCGCACCGATCAGTGGAACCGCGAAGTCGGCTGCCCGACGTGGGCCGACCTCCATCCGCCGAAGCGCTGATATCCTCCCGCGCATGATCACGCTCTATCACCATCCCTACTCGCGGGCGGCAGGAACGCTGTGGGCGCTCGAAGAAGTCGGCGAGCCGTACCAGCTCGCGTTCGTCGACATCCTCAAGGGTGGCCAGAAGGCGCCTGACTTCCTCGCGCTGAATCCGATGGGCAAGTTGCCGACGCTCACCGACGGTGACGCGGTGGTCACCGAAGCGGCGGCGATCTGTCTCTACCTGGCCGATCGCTACGCCGCCGGCCGACTCGCGCCGGCGCTCGACGATCCCAAGCGCGCGACCTATCTGCGGTGGTCGTTGTTCTCGCCATCGGTGGTCGAGCCGGGCGCACTCGCGAAGCTCAGCAAGTGGGAGTTCAAGCCGGGCCAGGCGGGCTGGGGCGATTTCGACAGCATGCTGAACGCGATGGACTCGGCGATCGCCGGCCGTACGTTCTTGCTCGGCGATGTGTTCTCGATGGCCGACGTCGTGTTCGGTGGCACGCTGCGCTACATGACGCAGTTCAAGATGATCGAGTCGCGGCCGTCCTTCGCCGCGTACCTCGATCGCTTGAACCAACGTCCTGCGCTACAGCGCGCGGATGCGCGGAACGCAGCCGTGCGAACCGAGCACGGCCTCAGCGCGTAGCAGGAGAACGAGCGAGCGGCGTGGTTGCCACC
>JACCYD010001409.1 GCA_013696695.1 Deltaproteobacteria bacterium
GTTCGACACCAACGGCGACGGCGACCTCTCCGACGACGAGCGTCAGGCGATGCGCGACGCGCGACGCGCCGACATGGAGAAGCGCCTCGACACCGATGGCGACGGCAAGGTCTCCGAAGCCGAGCGCGAGGCCGCACGCCAAACGCGTGACGCCGACCGCGAGGCGCGCGACGCCGAGCGGACCGCACGGCAAGACGCCGATGGCGACGGCAAGGCGTCCGACGCGGAGCGTACCGCCGCGCAGGCCGAGCGCACCGCGAACATGCACGCGCGGTTCGACACCGACGGCGACGGCAAGCTGACCGCCACCGAGCTCGGCAGCGCGCGGTGGTTCCGCGGCGACGCGACGAAGGCCGATGCCAACAACGACGGCACGATCAGCAACGACGAGCTGCAGAAGGCGATGGGCGAAGGTCGGCGCGGCGGTCGCGGTGGCTTCCGCGGCGGTCGCGGCGACAACGCCGAGTAACGTCGCTGGAGCAAAGTCCGCGCAGCGAAGTCAGTCCGATGGAAATCGCGACTGACGTTGCTGATCCGACGTCAACCTCGTCGGTCCGCGCGCCGTGGTGAGCTCGTGTGTCGATCCACGCGAGCTCCTCCGCCACGCACGCGCTCGTACGATGTCCGTACCCGTGACCGACGGGACGATCTAGATGTTGGCACCGCGACCATGCGCATCGAGGTAGAATGCGCGGTGCTGGATCCGAGGCGTGATCACGCGACGATGTTGTGGCAACGCTGTGGCGCCACGCCCGAGACGCTCGCCCGGGCGCTCGCAGCGATGAGCGACGACATCGCTGGTCTCGACATCAGCGGCTCGTCGGGGCTCCTCGGAACGACCGGCATCGAGCTCCTGCGTCCGTATCTGCAACGATTCACATACCTGAACCTCCGGAACGTCCCGATCCAGGACGTCGGGCTCGCAGCACTCGCGAACGAGCCAGCGGCCGCGCACCTCGACACCTTGCTCGTCGGTGGGCAGATCACGAGTGATGGGCTGCTCGCCCTCGCCCGATCTCCACACCTCCGGTTGCGGCGCCTGCAGATCCTCGACGCAGTAGCGAGCCACGACGTCTGGGCGACGTTGCTCGGCTCGCCAGTCGTTGCGGGGCTGACGACGCTGTTGCTGGCGCGCGCCGACATCGACGAGTCGGGAATCCGCACCATGGGCGAGAACGTGCGCGCGCTCGAATCACTGGTGCTCGATGGATCCAAGCTTCATCGTTGGGGGCCACTGGCGCTCGCGACCAGCCCCGTCATGCCGCAGCTCGTCCGCCTTGGCCTCCCGCGTAATCGCCTGGACACCGACGACATCACCACGCTCGTCGATGCTCACTTCCCGAGCCTCCACACGATCGATCTCTCGGAGAACTGCATCACCGAGCCGGCGGTGCTCGCGATCCGTGATCGCCGCGGAATGCCGACGCTCGCGCGCATCGTGCTCGAGCGCGAAACAACGATCCCGACCGGCTCCTCCGTGGACTACTACGACCAAGGGGCGCTGGTCAGCAGCGGCATGACGTACCACCGTCCATGTAGCCTCAAACAGCGCTACTTCCCGAACGAGCCGGTCGACCTGGTCGATCAAAACGACTTGTCGTGGCCCGACAGCAGCGCGGAGTGGCTCTGATCGATGTCAGGAAATGGCCGATTGTTGTGGAATCGCCGCGAATGTTCACCAGCCCCGGACACCGGCAATCCCATGCAGTGCACGGAGATACGTGCGTGGTCCGACCTGGCATTCGAGGTGCTCTAACGCATCCGCATGAACACGCCCGTCCGTCGGTTGACCTTGTTCGCCTTGGTTCTAACCGCAGCGCCCGCCGCCGCCCAGCCCGGTGCCGACGACGCGCCGCCGCCGCCGGACGTGATCGTTCTCGAGCCCGCCGCGCCGCCACCGCCCGCGTACCCGCCGCCGCTGCCGCCGCAACCGGCCCCGCAGAACGAGCCGTGGAACGCGGTCTCGCACATCAACGGTCGGGTCGTGCCGGTCGGCGAGCGCGGCAATTACCTCTACAAATGGAAGAAGACCAACGTCGCGTCGAACCCGATCGGTTGGATGATCGGCTTCTACGGCCTCTCAATCAGCCATGCCATTCACAACAACGTGGCCATCCGCGGCGACGTCAACCTGTTCGACCTCCGCGACTCGAACACCAAGGGCTACGAAGTTGGCGCCAGCTTGCCGATCTACTTCAAGCGCGTGTACCAGGGGCCGTTCATCGAGCCGGGTCTGATCGTCCGCGAGCTCGGAAACCAGGGCTTCTGCGACTTCGACTGCACGAACACCAAATCGGTCGGCCCCTCCGTGGTGTTCGGCTGGCACTGGACGTTCGACTCGGGCCTCAACATCGCGGCCGCGTTTGGCCTGATGCGCAACGTCAACGCGAAGATGGACGAGTTCAGTAGCAGCAACAACGACACCGAGCCGTCGGGCTACTTCCGCATCGGCTACGCGTTCTAGGAGCTGAACTAACCCGATTCGGGTGATCTGACCGTCCGAGGTGCCGCTCTGCGTCCTCTGCGTCCTCTGCGTCCTCTGCGTCCTCTGTGCCCTCTGCGGACGTCCGGAGCGTGAGGGAATTTGTCCTCGCGGATCCACGTTGCTACGGTCGACCCATGGCCGATTTGACGAGGCTCGTGGTGGTGGTCTGTGTCTGCGGCGCGATCGCTGCGTGCTCGGGCGACGATTCGCATCACAAGTCGACGCTGCCGAAAGCGCCCGACGGATCAGGATCGCAGGTCGCGGCGACGCCCGATGCGGGCGACGTCGGTAGCGCCGCACCAACCACACCCGCGCAGCTCTCCGAGTCGATGGCGAATCCGTACTTCGATACGGGCGATGCCGCCGAGGGCATGCGGGCGTTCCAGCTCGAGCAGTGGAAGGATGCCCAGGCGGCGTTCGCGAAGGCGCGCCCTGCGTTGACCGGGCAAGATGGCGCGCGCCTCGATCTGATGATCGGCCTCGTGCACGCGCGCCTCGATCAGTGGCCCGCTGCCGCGAAGGCGTTCGTTGCTGCAGCCAAGCCTCTGCCTCTGCTCGCCGACTACATCAACTACCAGGCGGCGCGCGCGCTGTACTTCGCCAAGGACATGGCGAAGGCCACCGAGCACGCGCAAGCGGTGCCGCGCGATTCGATCCACGGCGCCGATGCGGAGCTGCTCGTCGGCGACATCCTGCGCAGCAGTGGCGATCACGCGAAGGTCGCCGCGTTCTACAAGGACTACCTGTCGCGCCGTGCAAGCGGCCCGCGCAAGAGCGAGGTGCGCTACCGGATCGGCGAGTCGCTCGAGGGCGCGGGCTCGACCGACTGGAAGGACCTCGTCGGCTTCTATCGCGCGATCCGGGTCGACGATCCGTTGTCGTCGTGGGCGAAGCGAGCAGAGGACCGGCTGAAGGCGCTCGTGCCGAGGCTTCCCGATGATCTCAAGAACTACGACGCGATGACCGCGACCGAGCACGTCACCCGCGGAAGAGTCTTGTTCGATGCGCAGCGCAACCCGGAGTCGGAGAGTGCGTTCGATCTCGCGCTCGCCGACAAGTCGATCACGGCCGACGAGAAATGCGTCGCGGCGTATCACCGCGCGCAGAGTCGGTTCAAGGCGCGCGATCGCCGCAGTGCCGCGCCGATGTTCGATGCCGCCGCCCTGGCATGCAAGGTGGCGAACAACACCGACCTCCACGTCAAGAGCATGTATCAGGCCGGTCGCTCCTACGCCTGGTACGACCACGAGACGGCAACCAAGCGCTATCAGGCGGCGCAGATCATCGACACCACGCACAGCTACTCCGACGACGCGATGCTGCGCGAGGCCGAGGAGTGGGCATCGCTCAACGATGCGAAGCAAGTCGAGGCAGTGCTGTCGGCGATCCCGACGAAGTTCCCGAAGGGCGACCAGCTCGCCGAGTCGATGTGGCGGCTCGGCTTCAAGGCGTGGCAGGCGAAGCAGTACGACGCCGCGATCAAGTGGTGGACCAAGCAGATGGAGCTGGTGCCACGCGACGACAACTACTTCGGCGAGGGCCAGGCGCAGTACTGGCTCGGCCGAGCCCAGGCCGCGAAGGGCAAGAAGAGAGAGGCGATCGCCGCGTGGCAGCAATGCGTGCGGACCTATCCCGCCGCCTATTACTCGCTGCTGTCGCTCAACCGGCTGCGCGAGACCGACGCGAAGCAGTACGAGGCGATGGTCGCGGAGATCTCGACTGACCCGAAGGATTTCGATCCCAAGGCACCGGCGTTCACGTTCAAGCCGCGTGTCGAGTACGCGACGTCCGGGTTCCAGCGCGCGCTCGAATTTCTGCGCCTCGGACTCGGTGATTCGGCCGAGGCCGAGCTCCGCAAGCTCGGGCTGACCGCGCCGAAGGACAAGAAGCGCGTCGAGGACGCCGACAAGGTGGAGAAGCTGTGGGCGATGGCGTTCCTGTTCGACAAGGCGCGCCGCTACGAGTCCGCGCACTGGCCGACCCGCTGGCACATGCTCGACTACCGCACGCAGTGGCCGATCGGCACCAATCGCGCGCGCTGGTTGATCGGCTACCCGCTCGCGTATCAGGAGCTGCTCGCGCGCCACGCCAAGCTCAACGACGTGCCGTTCGCGATGCAGATCGCGATCGTGCGAGAGGAGAGTGCGTTCGATCCGCTGCTCGAGAGCACCGCGAACGCGGTTGGCCTGACGCAGATGATCCAGGTCACCGCGAAGGATTTCTCGAAGGGCACCGGCATCGATCCGACGCGCGAGAACCTGCGCGACCCCGAGAAGAACGTGACGATCGGCTCGAAGTTCCTCGGCTACCTCTACAAGCGCTTCGATCGTTTCACGACGCTGATCCCGCCCGGCTACAACGGCGGACCGGCGTACACCAGCCGCGTGCTCAAGATGCGCGGCACGCTCGACGCCGACGAGTTCATCGAGGCGATCCAGGCCGACGAGGCGCGCAATTACACCAAGCGCGTCGTCGGTACGTACTTCACGTACAGCTGGCTCTACGAGAAGAAGATCCCGGAGATGCCGCTCGCGATCCCGAAGAGCGTGATTCCGAAGTGATCCTCACTTCGCAGGCCGACCTTGCCGCAACCATGCAGCACACGCCGCTTGCGACCACCATCACCGCGAGTCGCGAGCTCATCACGTTCACGCTAACACGCACGACGTGGGCAACCTGGTCTGCCCAACATGCGCCCGTGTCGACCGCGA
>JACCYD010001438.1 GCA_013696695.1 Deltaproteobacteria bacterium
CGCACGAGCTTCGCGACATCGCTCGCGGCCGTCGCGGCGCGCTCGGCGAGCGCACGGATCTCGTCGGCGATCACCGCGAACCCGCGGCCCTGATCGCCGGCCCGCGCGGCTTCGATGCTGGCGTTGAGCGACAGCAAGTTGGTGCGGTCGGCGATCACGTTGATGGTCTGGACGATGTCGCCGATCTCCTCGGCGCGCTTGCCCATGTCCTTCATCACCCCCGAGCCCTCGGCCATCGTCTTGCGGATCTTCCCGAGCCCTTCGATCGTGCGGCCGACGGTGATGCCGCCGATCCGCGCCGAGCTCGCGACGTGCTCGGCCGTCGTCCGCGAGCCATCGACCACGCTCGAGATCCGTCTGACCGCGGCTTCGAGCTGCGCGGTCGCGGTGGTGTTCTGGGCGGCGACGACCGTCAGCTCCTGCGCGGACTGCGCGGTCGCGGCCGCAGAGCGTGCGACCTGTTCGATCGCCGCGGCGTTGCCGTCGACGACCGTCGCGTTCTTGTCCGCGGTCTGGGCGACCTCCTCGACCGATGCAGCCACCTCGGTGAGGCTGGCGGCCGACCCCGCCGCGGACTGCTCGAGCTCGGCGGCGAGCTCCGCGACACCCCGGAACGAGCGTGCGAGCTCCTCGGCCGTCGCGGACGTCTCCTCGATCGCGGTGGCGTTCTCGGTCGCGTCCGACGTCACTTGCTCGAGCGCGGTGGTGACGCCGCGGAAACCAGATGCGAGCTCCGAGACGCGCTCGCCGACCTGCCGCGCATCAGCGGCGAGTCGCGACGACCCGGCCGCCATCTCCTCGATGGTGGCCGCAACTTCCTCGATCGTCGCCGCGGTGTCCTGCCCACGTGCCGCGACATCCGCGATCGAGTTGCTGGTCTCCGTCGACGAGCTCAACAAGCGCTCGCCTGCCGTCGCGAGGTCTCGCGCGTTGGTCGTCATGCCGCGCACCGCGCGCGCCGACTCTTCGATCATCGCCGCGGCACCTTCGCTCGCCTTTGCCAGCGTCTCGGTGTCCTTGCGAACGCCGCCGACGGAGGCGGTCATCTCGACGAGGCCGCTCGCGGCCGCGCCGAGGCCGGTCAACAGATCCTGCGTGTTCGCGGCGACGGTCGTCTGCGTGCGCGCCAGCTCCTCCGACGTGGTCGCGAGCTCGTCGACGTTGGTCGAGATGTTCTCGAGCGCCTGCCGGACCTGCGTGGCGGCGGTCGCCTGCTCGGCGCCGCCGAGTGCGAGGCGCGCGGTGGCTTCCTCGATCTCCCTGACGCGGTCTTCTGCCAGGCGCAGCGAGCGGGCCACTTCGACGACGCGACGACCAGTGAGATCGATGGTGTTCTTACTCATGAGGCAGTTCCTTCCCGATCACGCGGGGGACATCGACCAGCAGAAACATGCGCTTCGCGTGTGTGGCGATCCCACGCACGAAGCCTGAGGATTGGATCTCGATCAGCTCGGGTGGCTTCTCGACCTTCGACGAATCGAGCTGGACGACCTCGCGCGCCGCATCGACGAGCAGGCCGGCGACGCGTTCGCCGAGCTGGACGACGACGATCCGGTGGTCCATCGTACGATCGATCGGTGGCAGCCCGAAGCGTGCGCGCAGGTCGACGACGGGCACCAGCCGGCCGCGCACTTGAACGAGGCCCGCCACGTAGCTCGGGGCGCCGGGTACGTGCGTGGCCTGATCGAACGATTCGAGGTGCAGCACCTCGGTGGCGGGAATCGCGTAGTCGGCGTTACCGACCCGAAACGTCACGTGCAACGCGTCGCTCATGACGGCCTGTCTCCCGAGGTGAGGGTTGCGCCGAGCTCGTTCAGATCGAGCACCAGCGTCGGGCGGCCATCGCCCAGATCGGTCGCACCGGAGATTCCAGGGGCCCGTGCGAGCGGATCGAGGATCGGACGCACCACGACTTCGTAGCGGCCGATCGTCCGATCGATCGCGAACGCGAGCAGGTCGCCAGAGCGCCGGATCAACAGCGCCTTGCGCGCACCGGTTCCGGCATCGATCGCGAGTAACGCGCCGAGCGACACCACCGAGACGACGCGGCCGCGGCGCTCGATCAGCGTCGCCGCGTTGCGCGTGCCATGCGATGCGGGCGCGATGGTCTCGCCGAGCTCGAAGATCTCCTCGATCGCGGCGATCGGAGCCACGAAGGTCTGCTGCCCGCACGCGAACGCGAGACCGTCGACGAGCGCGATCGTGAGCGGCACGGTCATCGTGAACGTCGTGCCTTCGCCGGGCCGGGTTGCCATCGAGAGCTCGCCACCGAGCTCGGTCGCGATCCGCTTGACCACATCCATGCCGACACCGCGACCGCTGGTGCGCGTGGCGACCTCGCGCGTCGAGAATCCAGATGCTGCGAGCAGGTCGAGGGCATCTTGATCGTCGACCACCGCGCGCCCGGCACGCTTCGCGACGGCGACGCGATCGATGCCGCGACCATCGTCGGAGATCGCGATCGACAGCCGGGCGCCCGGCAGCTCTCGCCCCGTCACGCGGATGGTGCCCGCCGCGGGCTTGCCGGCCGCCGTGCGCTCGGCCGTCGGCTCGAGGCCGTGATCGACCGCGTTGCGCACCAGGTGAACGATCGCGGGCAGCAAGCGATCCGCGACGGCTTTGTCGAGCTCGCTGCCTGCGGTGTCGAGCTCGAGCTTGACTTCGGTGCCACCGGTGCGGCTCGCGTTGCGGGCGATCAGCGAGAGCGGCTCGAGCACCTCGGTGAGGCGAACCAGGCGGGCCCGCAGGATCGCGCGGCGCAGATCGCGAAGCTGACGCGCCTGCACGTCGGAGATCTCGCGCAGGGTCCGCACCGGCTGACCGGCGGCGGCGATGCGCGCGATCTCGCGCTCGAGCCGGAACCGCGACACGACGAGCGCCGACAGCTGATCCTGGAGCTGGTCGAGCCGCTCGAGCTCGACTCGAACCACCGCCCGCTGCAGGGTCGGCTCGGTCTCCTCTTCCTCGACCAGTGCGAGCGTCTCGGGCGGGGGCACGATCGGCTCGACGCGAGAGATCTCGCCGTCGAGCGTGAGCGCCTCCGCGTCGGCGGCCGAGATCAGCAAGATGTCGAACGCGACACCGGCGCCGCCCGTCAACGAGCGCGGCGCGACCTTGACGATGTCACCGAGCGCGCCGAGCCGCGCCCGGACCGTAGCGATCGTCATGCCGGCTGCCGCCTTGGCATCGCTCGGAACAAACTCGATCGTGTAGGCGTGGTTACCGGCGCGCAGCGCGTGAAACAGCTGCGATTTCTCGCTGGCCGCGAGGCGATCGTCCCACGCCGGCGCGATCGGTGGCATCGGGCCTGCGGGCTCGCTCGACGCATCCTCCGCCGCGAGTGAATCGAGTAGCTCGTCGGGTACCGCCGCAGGCGCGCGGTGATCCGCGACCGCGCGCACGCGCTCCTCGATCGCCCGCACGCCGTTCAAGCAGGCATCGACCGCGCTACGGCGGAGCCGACCACCGGAGCGATCCGCGCCACGCACCAACGTCT
>JACCYD010001448.1 GCA_013696695.1 Deltaproteobacteria bacterium
GA
This sequence comes from Deltaproteobacteria bacterium, assembly GCA_013696695.1. Lineage (GTDB taxonomy): Bacteria > Myxococcota_A > Polyangia > Haliangiales > Haliangiaceae > JABFXX01. Next base: position 3 of record JACCYD010001448.1, read on the forward strand.
GAGCTCTGAGACCTGAACGCGACCGAGAGCGAAGTGCGGTGTGAGCGTCGGTTCGGCGAAGTCGTCCCGGTACCACGGCACGCACGCGAGGAGCTGCGCGGGCGATGGACGTGCGAGTGGAGGGAGCGAAGACAGCGCGCGGCGGGTCACGAGATGAGCAAGCGTACTTGGTACAGCTCCCCGGCAAGTTGGTGATCAGAAGGCTGGGGTTTCCTGATCGATATTCGGTCGGTGGCGGCCTTCGGCGCCACACCAACGCGTACCTCCCCCCAGCGGACCCCATATAGCCCATATAGGTTGTCTGAGAGGGGATGGTCATATCGACCCCCGCGCCCTGACTCCGCGGAGCAGCAGCGGCCACCAACTTACGATCGACGTACTGAGGATTGGACAACGGCCGTTGAGGTTCCAGTCACTCGCTGCGCCAGTGTTCGCGGTCGTGCGTGTATCGCGATCGCACTTCTAGGTTGTCCTTCCGCGACGCCGCGCGTGGCGCTTCCGCCCAAGGCAACATCGTTGCGCAGCGCCGCTTCGCGCCCGCCGTATTACCTACGTCAGCCAGTTCACGTGCGCGTTGTACTGGCACGACGCGCCGGTGCGGATGGTTTGCTCCAGGTGCGTTCCGAGCAGCGGATGATGCTCGCCGATCCGCGTCATCGCCTGGCGGATCGCTCGGGTCACGCTCACTCGAGCGCGCTCGGACGTCGAACCGGTCCTTCGATCGCGGCCACCGAGCCCGACCGCACGCGACAGCTCGCGAACGAGGAAGTCGCGTTCGCCTTCTGCCTGCGTCGCCCGCGCGGAGTCGCCCATGGACTGCGCCTCGTCGAGATCCTCCTCGATCTCGGCGAGCCGGCGGCGGTAGGCCTCCTTGGCTCGCGGATCGAGCATCACCCCGGCATCTCCGAGGTCGGTGATCTCGCCGCTCTCGAGCGCGACGAGATCGATCGCGAGGAGCTCGCGCCCCGGCTCGGTGAGAAGGCGCGCGAGGTAGTGCATGCCCTTGACGTCCTTGACGTGAACCGTGCGTGCGTCGAAGCCGACCACCCAGTAGTCGCCATCGTGACGAAAGGTGTTGGCGGCACCGGGCTGTGCTTTCTCCGCGAAGCGGCGCGCATCGACCTGTGCTTTGCGCGCGATCGCCGACTCGAGCGGGGCGCCGACTTCATGCGAGAGACGCGCGGACAGCTCGAAGTGCCGTCCCGCTTCCGCACCATCGCCGGAAGCGAGCTGCACTCTGCCCTGCGAGAGCGCGGCACTCGCGAGCAGTGCTTTGGCCTCGAACTTCGCCGCCACCTGGTCGAGCTCCGCGGCGGCCGCGCGTGCGCGGTCGAGCTCGCCGGCGGCAAGCTCGATCTCGACGGCCGCCTCGAGGAGCGGCGCACGACGGAGCTGGGTGTTGGAGGGCAGTTCCTTCGAGGGAATGTTCAACGGGTGCTCGAGCGCCTCGCGGATGCCGGCGACGGCGGCCGCCACATCTCCTTGCGCGAGTCGCACGAGGGCGAGACCGGGTTGTGGATCCCAGCCGGCGTCGTGCGCGGCGAGGAACGCTTCGTCGGCGCCGTCGACGTCTCCCTTGGCCAGTCGGATGCGTCCGAGCTCGGTCAACGGCCAGCCGAGCTCGCGTCGAAGGTAGGGGCGCAGCTCCTCGCAGGCGAGCAGCGCTTCCTTCTCGGCCGCGTCGCACGAGCCTCGCAGTCGCAGGATCTCGGCGCGGTGAACGCGACAGCGGCCGTGAAGACTTCCGAGCGCGCCGGTCGGCCGCCAGCGCTCCATGGCTTCCGTCCATTGCTCGGCGAGATCGTATTGCGCGACTCCCTGCAACGCACACACGAGCTCGCAGTAGATGACGCCGGTGGAGAGTGGATCGAGCTCGCGCGAGACCGCGGCAACGCCTGCTTCATCGAGGAGCGCGAGGCCTTGCTGGACGTCGCCGCCGAGGATGAGGCTTCGGGCATCCGCGACGCGAGCGAGCGCGGCTGCGGCCGGTGCGTGCTTGGTGCCGAGCTCGATCGCACGAGCCGCCCACTCGCGCGCCCTGGGCAAGTCGCCGACCAGCAACCGCTCGTAACTTCGAAGCACGGCCACCCATGCATGAACGGGGGTGTCGCCGTGCCCCTCGAGCAGGCGCTCGGCGCGCGTCAGCCAGCCGCGGACGGGAGCCATCAACGCTGTGTCGAACAACACGTGCATCGCAACCCGCGCGGCCGCGCCCGCCGCCGCGACGACATCTCCGGCCTTCAGGCACTCGCCGTGCGCGCGTTCCCAGGTCTCGATGGTCACCTCGAGATGGCCGGCGGCATACGCGACATCGGCGAGCAGCGGGAGGTCGGCGGGACCGACGAGCCCACCGGAATCGGCCTCGAAGAACAGGTCGTGGGCCTCGTGCCAGGCACCTCGCGCCGCGGCGCCGCGCGCGCG
>JACCYD010001453.1 GCA_013696695.1 Deltaproteobacteria bacterium
CCGTGAGCCGCGGCGCGTTCATCACGCGGGCGAGCATCGGCGCATCGCGGCCCCAGAACACGAAGTCGGCCTTGCCGTCGAGGCTGTCCTCGTGTTGCCAGTGATCGAGCGCGCCGTGATCCATGCAGACGAGGCGTGCGAAGTCGACGCCGGCCTCGCCGAGCTTCTTCGAGCCGTGAACCTCGCCATCGCCGACCACGACGGCGACGTGGTCCCAGCAGCTTGCGAACCGACCCTGGCCGACGCGCGTGCCGAGGACAGGCAGTGGTCGATCGGTCGGGACCGTGGCCTTGACGATGGCGGGCTCGAGTGCCTCGCGCGGCAGATAGCCGACCAGCCCGATGTCGAAGATCGCGAGCGTCCCCGACGGCGTCGTGATCTCGCCGAGCGTGACCCGATCTCCGACCGGCTCGCGCGTGTCGACCGGCTTCCCAGCAGGCTTCGGTGTGGGAGCAGGCTTCGCCTTCGTCGCCCGCTTCGCGGCAGGCTTCGTCTTCGTCACGCGCTTCGCCTTGGTTGCCAGCTTCGCCTTGGTCGCAGGCTTCGAGCTCGCAACGTTCCGAAACGACGAACGCGCCGCTTTCGCGACGCGCTTCTTCTTGGTCGCGGCCATCGCCGCTAGCTTCTCACTCGAGCGTGCCCTTCACCATCACGTAGCCGTTATCCGAACCGACCGTCAGGTTGCGCATCTGGAGGCCTGCAACGGCCGGCAGCGGGATGTTCACGAGCAGCGCGGAGATGTGAGCGATCTGGGCGTCGAGGCAGGCTTCCGACGCGGCGGCGAGGTCGGCGTCGAGCAGGCGCGTCTCGTTCGAGATGTCGTCGAGGACGTCGAACTGCAGCTCCGGCTTGCCGAGCTCGAGGGCGACCGCGTAGCCGTTGGCGGCGGTGGTGACCTTGAGCGCGATCTTCGCGTTGATGGCGGCCTTCGCGACCGGCGTGCCCTGGGCCTTGTAGGTGGCGATCATGTCGCCGAGGACCACCTGCATCGAACCATCCGTCGGGTTCGCGCTGATCATCGGCGGCAGCGTCATCGCGATCGCCGTCGAATCGAAGGTGCCGCCCGCGGCGGGCATCTCGAGGTTCAACAGACCGAGCTTGTTGGCCTGCGTCATCATCTGGTTCGCGAGGTCGTCGGCGAGGCCGATCTGGAAGCCGTTGCCCGGATCCATCACGGGGTTGCCGTTCGCCGTGTCGATGTACTGCGCGCCTTCGGCACCGCCGATCAGCATGCTCATGTTCATCGTCACGAGCGCGCCCGAGTTATCGAACGTGATGTCGCTCGGCTCGGCCTGCATCGTCATCGTCTTGCCAAGCAGCGAGAGCTCCTTCGGACCGGCGAGACCGCCGAGCGCCGCGTTCATCATCGGCTCCATCGCGAGCTCGGCACCCTTGCCGATCACCGAGCTGATCCAGCCGCTGAAGTCGATCATGCCGAGGATCGTGCCGGGAACACCCGACGCGGCGACGTTGAGGCCGGTCAGCGTGACCTCCTGGTCGACGAGGTCGGTCTTGAAACCCTGCATGCCGTTCGGCGACACCAGCAGCGTGCCGGCGACGACGACCCGGCTGGCGGTGACGCGAATGTTGTTGGAGCCGTCGAGGCAGGCGACCGCGTAATCCGCGCGCCCGGGAACGTCGAGACCATCGACCTGGAAGCGGAAGGCGATGCCGCCCTGCTGCGGGATCAGCTGGATCTGGACGTCAGAGAACTTCACGTCGGTGACGTAGACGCGCTCGTAGAGGCAGTCGGGTCCGGTCTCGTCGCCGGCGTGTTGCATCGGCTGCATCGGCTCGAGCATCGCGGCGATGTCGATGCCCTTGACGATCGGACCGGCAGCCGCGGAAATCTTTGCGAACGCCTGCGTCGACATTGCAGCGGTGACGGCGTTGTCGATGCTTGCACCGGCGTTCCTGATGGAGCCGGCGTGCACCGCGCGGGTGTCGGTCGCCTTGCCGCCCTCTTCGTCGGTCGCGATCGTGTCGATGAAGCTCGCGCCCTCTTGAACCTGGACGGTGGCCGACCACGTGCCGTCTGCCGCGACGTTGGCGGCGACGTTGTTGACGGTCACCTTCTTCACCGGGATGCCGTCGAGGTTCGGCTGCACCGTGCCGGACACCACGACGTCACCTGCGCCTGACTTGAGCAGACTGCGCTCGGGCGAGGTCACCTTCAGAATCGGGGGGTCCTTGATCTCGGCGGGGCCGCTCGAGCAGGCGATCAGAAGGGCGGGTGCAATCGTGGCGAACAGGTTCCGCATGGCTGAGCTCGTAAACAGCAACATGAAGGCCAAGCGAAACTGAGGCCGGTTTCAGGATTTCCGCAAATTGATCCAGTCGCTTGGACAGTTGTGGGCACAACGCGGCGCGTCCAAGCCCAACTGGATCTTCCGGCAATCAACCGCTGTCGACCCCACTCGACGGCAAGTCTCCTAGCCACTGCGACAGACAGAAGCGTTGCGATCGCTCAACCGATCGTGACCTTGCCGACGCCCTTGGCGGTCAGTGCTGCAGCGACGCGCGCACGGAGATCTCCCTGCAACACGATCGTGTCTCCCTCGACCGTGCCGCCGCAGCCGAGCGCTTGCTTGAGATCCTTGCACCACTGGTCGAGTAGTTTTGGCGCGATCTCGAGCTTCTCGATCACGGTTGCTTCTTTGCCACCTCGTCCTTTGCGTTCCATTCGCACCACTGCTCGGGGTGGGCCAGGTTTCCTGACAGTCAGGATGTTCTCGGCGTGGGCGGGGCTACGTTCGTCGCCTTTCGGTAGCGAATCGCGCAGCGACTCGAGTGCGCTGAACGGGTTTTTGGGCTTCGTCATCGCACCTCGGAGCATAAGCGGATGCAGGGAAAACGCGCCGAGGCGGTAACGCTCACCCGGATCGTCCGACCTTGTTGTCAAAGAAACACATCTGGAAATACTGAAAGTTGCTTGGAAATTCGCCGTAGGACCTCTCAAGATGGTTTCTACATGGGGTCATCATCGGGTAGTGAACGGGTAAAGCTGGGGGATGTGGTGGAGGGTCGCTACCGCATCATCAAGGTCTTGGGCGAAGGAGGAATGGGGACGGTATTTCTCGCAGAGCACACGTTGATCAAGCGTCGGGTCGCGATCAAGGTGCTCCATCCCGAGCTGGCAGCCGACGCTGAAGTCGTCGAGCGGTTCATGAACGAAGCGCGTGCGGCAGGCACGCTCGGGCATCCCAACATCGTCGAGTCGACCGACATGGGGTTCTGCCACGGGCACGTCCCGTACATCATCTTCGAGTACCTCGAAGGCTCGCTGCTGACCGACGAGATCTATCGCGTCGGTGGACTGCCAGTCAGGAGAGCGGTGTGGATCGCTCAGCAGATCGCATCTGCACTTCGCGCCGCGCACAACGCGGAGATCGTCCACCGCGATCTCAAGAGCGACAACATCTTCCTCACCGACAAGGACGACGCGCTCGATCACGTGAAGGTGCTCGACTTCGGCATCTCGCGGTTCCTCGATCACGAGGACGAGCAAACGCGCCGCGGGATGGTGATGGGCACGCCGGAGTTCATGGCGCCCGAGCAGATCACGGCGCCCGACAGCGTCGACCGCCGCGCGGACATCTACGCGCTCGGCGTGATCCTGTACGAGATGGTGACGGCGCGCCGTCCGTTCTCGAACGACGAGGATCCGCGCGCGCTGCTGC
>JACCYD010001484.1 GCA_013696695.1 Deltaproteobacteria bacterium
CCGGCAGCTTCGCGCTTCGCCGCGCGTGCCGCGCGTGCTGCCTCGCGCTCCTCGTCGCGGCGCCCCTGGATGTCGAGCTGATTGCGCGCGGCGCGGGCACCGAAGATGAAGCCGAGGAACATCCCGATCATGATCATGCCGGGGATGAAGAAGATGTGGGCCGACGTCACTTGGGGTCCTTGGTGGCAGCGTCGAGGTCGCGGCGCAGATTCGCGATCTCGACCTTGAGCGCCTGCTGCTTGCGCCACAGGAACATCACGAAGCCGGCCGCGACGAGCCACATCGCGATGTAGGCCATCAGCACGTGCTTCTTGTTCTTGGCGACGTCCGCCTGCGAATCGCCGTGATCGCGGAGCGTGCAGACATCTTTGGTGACCTGCACCGCCATCAGCTTGTCGTGGAGCTGCACCTCGGCGGTCTTGACGATGCGGTCGGCGAAGGCGGGATCTCCGTTCATCGCCTCGACGCACGCCTTGCGCGCGGCCGGGTTCGGCTCGACGGGCGGTGGCGGACCGGGAATCGGGATCGGGGCTGACGGCGTGTCAGCGCCCGCCGCAGGTGCGGAGCCAGAACCCGCGCCAGCGGATGGAACGCCCGAGCCCGCCGAGGAACCGGCCGGCGCCGAGCCCGAGCCAGCAGCGGATCCTGAATCGGCCAGTGCCGTCGACGACACCAGGAGGACCAGACAGATGATCGATCGCATCGACTTCCTCCTCATTCGAGCACTCCGGCATCGAGACCTTTTTCGCGCAGCTCGCGAACCTCGCGTTGCATCCGCGCGCTCTGCACGCGCGTGATGACGAGGGCGAGGAACCAGCACAAGAACGTGACCATGCTCGACCAGAACGCCGGGCGCATGTCTGCGTTGAGGGTGGCGACGTTGCCTTCGGAGCCAGCCTGCGGATGGTTATCGCCGGCGCCGACCATCGTGTAGATGAACGGGACGCCGATCATCGCGAACACGGCCATCGCGGCCGCGATGCGCTCGCCGCTCGCACCGGCGAATCGACGCACGATGGTGTAGCCGACGAGCGTCATCCAGAGGAGCAGCGACATGGTCAGCCGCTTCTCCCAGATCCACCAATGCCCCCATGCCGCCTTCGCCCAGATCATCCCGGTGAGGAGGGTGACCGCACCGAACGCGACCGCGACCTCGACCGAGGCCAGGGCGACGTCATCCCACTTCGGGTTGCGCTTGGTGAGAAAGCCGATCGACGACACGCCGGCGACGCCGACCGCGAGGAACAGCATGATCGCGTGGGGGACGTGCCAGAAGAAGATCTTCTGGTTGAAGAACAGCGAGCCACTGCCGGTGGCGAGCACGACGTGGCGTTCGTTGGGCTGCCACGAGAACTGCAGCGGGGTGTCCGTGAAGATCATCCAGATCGTCACGGCAAACCCGATCGCGCCCAACAGGGCGAACAGGGGCGCGGCATAACGGCTCATTCGATCACCATCGACTCGAAGATCCACAGGGACACTACCAAAAACGCGGCGTCATAGAGGCCGAGGAAGCCCATCCAAAACCCAACCTTCTCGCTGTCTCCAGCCAGCAGCCCTGCGGTGATCGAGGTCCCGGCCATGAACAGTGGCACCAGCAGCGGATAGATGATGACGGGGAGCAGCACGTCGCGAGACCGGACCTTGATCAACGCCGCGGAAAACACCGATCCGATCACCGCGAACCCGATCGCGCCGAGGAGCAGGGAGATCAGCAGCGGGCCCGGGTTGTCGAACAGCGGCACGTCGAGGAGCAGGACGAGCATCGGGACGATGACCAGCGCGACCAGGAGCACCAGCACCGCGATCGCGACCGCCTTGCCGAGGAACACCGAGATCCGAGGGATCGGCGCGAGCAGGAGCGCGCGCATGGTGTCGTTCTCGCGCTCGCGGTCGAACGCGCGCGACAGCCCGATGGTGCCGGCGAAGGCGATCGTGACCCACAGCATCCCGGGGACCGCGAGCTTGATCATGTCGAGGTTCGTCGGGAACACGTACGAGTAGATGACGGCGAGCAGGCCGCCGAAGAACATCATCGTGAAGATGATCTCCTTGCTGCGGAGCTCGATCCGGAGATCCTTCCAGGCGATGCGGGCGGCGTGTTGGAGGGTCGACACGGTCAGTTCGCGTGGCGGTGGTAGAGGTCCTTGAGCTGCTCGTAGTCGTACGCGCCGCGCTCTTCGAATACCAGCTTGCCCTGGCGCAAGATCGCGACGTGATCGGTGCGACCCGCGATCGCCTCGAGAT
>JACCYD010001492.1 GCA_013696695.1 Deltaproteobacteria bacterium
ACCGGATCGCACCGGTGATCAAGAAGCTCTACAAGAAGGCAGCACCGAAGAAGCCGATGCATTACATCGACGACCTCGAAGCCCTCGCGAAGCAACTCGACGTCGTCTGATCGCCTGTCCAAAGGAAACATATGTCCCTTCATCTCCCGCACCACGAACGCGCCACCGCGTGGCTCGCAGAGGATCCGGATCCGGTCACCGCCAAGGAGCTGCGCGAGCTGCTCGCGCTGGTCGATAAAGGCGACGAACCGGCGATCAAAGATCTGATGGAGCGCTTCGAGGGCACGCTCGAGTTCGGTACCGCCGGCCTCCGCGGCATCCTCGGCGCCGGTTCGCAGCGGATGAATCGAGTGCTCGTCCGCCGCGTCGCTGCCGGGATCGGGGCGTATCTGCTCGCGAACGTCAAGGAAGCGAAGCGGCTCGGGGTGTTGATCGGCCACGATGCACGCCGCAACTCGCGCGTGTTCTCCGAAGACTCGGCACGCGTGTTCGGCGGGCTCGGCATCAAGGTGTTCCTCGCGCATCGCCCGTGGCCAACGCCCACCACCGCGTGGGCGGTGGTCGAGAAGAAGGCGGCCGCCGGTGTGATGGTGACGGCATCGCACAACCCGCCCGCATACAACGGCTACAAGGTGTACTGGAGCAACGGCGCGCAGATCGTGCCGCCGCACGACGTCGGCATCGCGGCGACGATCGACAAGGTCGCCGGCAAGATCGCGATGCCCGAGCTCGACGAGCTGCGCCGCGATGGTCTGCTGATCGATCTCGACGAGTCGCTGCACGACCATTACCTCGAGAAGGTCATCTCGCTACGCGCCCAGCCCGAGGTCGACGGGAAAGATCTCGTGATCGTCTACACGCCGCTACACGGCGTCGGCGCGTTGTCGGTCGAAGGCGCGCTCGAGCGCGGCGGCTTCCCTAACGTCCACACCGAGAAGTCGCAGCGCGAGCCTGACCCCGAGTTCCCGACGGTGGCGTTCCCCAATCCCGAAGAGAAAGGCGCGATGGACAAGGTCCTCGCGCTCGCGGTGGAGAAGACAGCCGATCTCGTGCTCGCGAACGATCCCGACGCGGATCGACTGTGCGTCGCGCTACCGAGCGAAACCGGCTATGCGGCGCTGACCGGCGATCAGGTCGGGGTGCTACTCGCCGACTATCTCCTCACCGTCGGTCCGCAGGACAAGCGGATGGTCGCCACCACGATCGTGTCGTCGCAGCTGCTTGGCTTCCTCGCGGAGCAGGCGGGCGTCGCATATCGCGAGACGCTGACCGGCTTCAAGTGGATCGGCAACGCCGCGATCGAGTACGAGCGCGAGCATCAGGGCCGCTTCGTGATGGGGTACGAGGAAGCGCTCGGCTACTCCGTCGGTCCGCTCGTGCGCGACAAGGATGGCGTCTCGGCGGCGTTGCTGTTCGCCGAGCTGGTCGCCTGGAACCGCGCCCGCGGCAAGTCGACCCGCGATCACCTCGACGACATTTATCGCAAGGTCGGCTTGTTCGTCACCGAGCAGGTCTCGATCACGAAGCCAGGCGCCGAAGGCATGATCGCGATCCGCGCTGCGATGACGAAGTTCCGCGGTGCACCGCCGACCAAGCTCGCCGATATCGCGATCGTTCAGGTCGTCGATCTGTCGCGTGGCGAAGGTGGGCTGCCGCCCTCGGACGTGCTGGTGTTCAAGCTCGCCGGTGGCCGTCGCGTGATCATGCGACCGTCGGGGACCGAACCCAAGCTCAAGAGCTACTACGAGGTGCGGATCACCGTCGGTGAGAAAGAATCGATCGGCGATGCGCGCGCACGCGGGCTCGCCGAGCTCGCGAAGCTCCGCGACGCCCACCAGGCGATGCTGACGTAGTCACGCGAGCTTCATTCGCGCGTCACGTCCGCGCGATTGCGTGACGGATGGCGCCGCCACGGAGCACCAATAGCGAGCCCGGGTCGAGCGTCTCCCGCGATCGATCGCCTAAGGCATCAAGCCGGGCGAGCTGACGCCGTTGTTGGTCACCATCGGCGCGATCCCGCGGATCAGGCCCGTCGATCCGCCGCCTCCTCCGCCGCCCTTGCCACCTGCATTCTCGCCGGCGCCGCCGCCACCGGCGACCCCGCCGTCGCCACCGGCTCCCGCCCCTACGTCACTGCCGGCTCCACCCTGGGCGGCCACACCGGGTGTCGCCGGGTTTGGATCCTGTCCCGCCTCAGCACCGCCACCACCACCATCTCCACCGCCCCCACCGCCGCCCTGCGCGATCAACCTCGCGGTGCCACTGACCGTGATGATGGCCGAGGCGTCGAGGATGATGACGCCGCCCGAGCCACCCCCACCGCCACCGTCCTGATCGCCCACCGCCGGCGCAGCGCCGGCCCCAGATGCGTTGATCCGGCCAGTGATCGAGAGCGTCGACGCGATGACGAGCACCGCCCCGCCGCCGTGGCCCGCGGCACCGGCCATCGCGCCGGTACCTGGCGATCCCGAACATCCGCCGATCAGCGTCGTCACTGCCGACGATGCTGCCGGGATCCCTCCATTCCCGCCTCCGCCATTTCCACCCGCACCACCCGACGTTGTCAGGCTGCCGCCTGCGCCGCCTCCACCCGCAGTTGCCGCCAGGCTCGGTGCACACGCCCGCGCCCCGGCCCCGAGCTGGGTCTGCTCGGTCTGGACACTGGAGACGTCGATCACTCCGGCGTTGCCGATCGAAAACGACTCGGTCGCGATCAACACGAGCGGCCGCGTGCCGAACGCGCGCAACACACCGTCGACTTGGATCGAGGTCCCGACGATCACACACGCATCGACGGTGGTGCCGGCGACAGTCGTCGCGCACAGCTCGGTGGTCTGCACCAACGTGTCGTTCGCCGAAACGACGAAAGGCTCGGTCGGCAGGGCGTCGAGGCAGATCGTGGCGAACGTCCCGAAGCACAGCGACCCTGCGCCATCGGGCAACGGGTCCCCGCTATCGCTCCGCGGACCGTCGGGCTTGTCTGTCAGCACGACCTCGTCGAAGCCGAGCAATTGCTTGCACGCGGCGAGCTCGAACAGGCAGGCGGCGACGACGATGACTCTCACGACACTCCACGCTACGCGATCAGCCGAGCAGCGCGAAGAACTTCTCCATCTGCTCTCGCTGCTTCGGCGGCATGTACTCGAAGTTGCGGCCGCGATCGATAATCTCCCAGAACTCCTTCGACTCGACCTTCGACAGCTGCTCCTTGATCGAGCCCAAGCGGTCGCGATCCTCGCCGGCCATGTCGAGCGCGATCTTCTTCGCGCGATCGTCGGCACCGACGGTGAGGTAGTAGCAGGCGAGCTTGATCTGCGCCTTGCGAATGCCCTGGAGGCCCGATTCCTGGCGCTTGAGGCGGAGCGGCTGATCGAGCTCGAGGAACATCGCGAGCATCTTGTCGTCGAGATCCGCGCGCGAGGCCGAGAGCGGCATCGTCGAGTGCGCGAACTCGCAGAGCGCGGACACGTCGTACGCGACGGTCTCGGTGACGAAGCCGAGCTGCATGTCGTAGCTCGTGCGGCCGTAATAGATCATGTGGCGCACGCCCTGGATCGCGATGTCCTCGGCGCCGCTCTTGATCATGGTCTCGACGAGCAGACGGTACTGGTTGAGGACGTTGTACGCGGTGCGGACGGCACGTGCGTTGAGCGCGGAGCGCAGGTACGAGTTCATGAAGCGGAACGCGAGCTCGACCGCCGAGCGATCGTTCTTCGCGAGCGCAGCTTCGCCGACATAGCGTGTGTCGATCGCGATCAGATAGTTGATGTCCGGCATCTCCGCCTGCGCCTCGGCGTAGATGCCGAGGTACTGG
>JACCYD010001506.1 GCA_013696695.1 Deltaproteobacteria bacterium
GGACGAGCTCGGTCGGCCGTACTTCTCGATGAAGCGCCTCGCCGGCAACACGCTGACGCGGGTGCTCGAGGTCGCGACCCGCCAGCGCCTGATGCGCGCGTTCGCCGACGTCTGTCGCGCGGTCGACTTCGCGCACTCGCGCGGTATCGTCCATCGCGATCTCAAGCCGGCGAACATCATCCTCGGCGAGTTCGGCGAGGTCTACGTCATCGACTGGGGTGTCGCGCGCGTGCTCGGCGACGCCTCCGGGCTGGTCACCGCTGACATCGACACGATGGAAGGCTCGGCGCCCGCAAACCAGACGCTCGGCACGCCGGGCTACATGGCCCCGGAACAGATCGCCGATCCCGACGTCAATCGCCCGGCCGACATCTACGCGCTCGGCGCGATCCTGTTCGAGATCCTCGCCGGCGAACCGCTGCACCCGATCGACAACGCGCTCGAGAGCACGCGTGCGCACACGCTGTCGACCTCGCCCGCGGCGCGGCGCCCGGAGCGCGCCATTCCACCGGAGCTCGATGCGTTATGCAGCGTGATGCTGTCGAAGAAGGCGGGCGTGCGTCCGAATGCGCGGTTCTGCGCCGATCGCGTCGAGGAATATCTCGACGGTGATCGCGACGTCGCGCGCCGCCGTACGATGGCGAACGAGATGGTGTGGGCTGCCCGCGCCTCGCTCGATTCCGGTCGCCGTCCCGAAGCGATGCGCACCGCGAGCCGCGCGCTCGCCCTCGATCCGCAGGCCGAAGGCGCCGCCGAGCTGGTGACGATGCTGATGCTCGATCCACCGAAAACGCCACCCGAGGAGCTACGCGAGGCGCTGCGCAACTCCGACGCGGTCTACATCAGCCACCACGCGCGCGGTGCGATTCCAGGCTACGTGCTGATCTCGCTGTTCTTGCCGCTGATCGTGTTGAACGGCGTGCTCGACTGGACCGTCGTGCTCGGCATCCTCGCGGCCTCGCTCGCGATGGCGTTCGCCGCGTGGCAGCTGGTGCGCAAGCCCAACCGATCGTTCGCCTGGATGGTCGCGTACGCGATCGGCAACTCGCTGCTCCTCGTGTTGCTCGGGCGGCTTGGCGGTGCGTTCGCCTTCGTACCGGCGCTGGTCAGCTACATCACCGCGTCGGTCATCACCTATCCTGCGTTCCTCGAACGCCGATGGGTGTTGATCGGAGTGATGGTGACCGGCTTGCTGGTCCCGTTCGGTCTCGAGATCAGCGATGTGATGGAGAGGACGTGGGAGCTGCGCACCGACGGCATCTTGATCCGCGGCGCGGCGATGGACCTCACCGGTGCTTCCGCGTTGATCACGATCATCGCGGTGTCGGTGGCGATCGTGGTGATGGCCGGCATCCAGTACGCCAAGCTCGGCGTCGCGAACCGCGACGCGCAGCACCGGCTCGTCACGCTCGCGTGGCACCTACGCCAGCTGTTGCCGGCGGCAGCGCCGATCGTGCACCCCTCCGGGCCCTCGCTCGCTCCGCGCTGATCAGGGACAGACGACCGCGGCGAACGTGCCGGTGAGCCGCTCCGGCTCTCCGACGTTCGGCGTGTAATCGATCGAGAACGAGCCACGCGTGCAGGCGCCGTCCGCGCTGTCGACCGAGATCGTGCCGCCGGTCGCTTCCGCGAAGTCCCCACCATCCGCGGTCTCGACCAACGACGCGGTATTGCTGCTGGGACACGCGAACGTCTGCTCGTCGACGACCGTCTGCTCGCCGACCGTGGGCGGCTCGCAGAACAACAGGACGAGACGATCACTATCGGCGAGCTCGCCGCATGCACCGGCGCCCTCGTCGATCACGATCGCCGTGCCCTCGCCTGGGACCTCGAGCTGAAAGGCTCGCACGATGGGCGTGACCTCGACGCCGCCGATCGGGCCGCTGATCGTGCCGGTGCCATTCGCGCCGCATACCCCCGGCGCCGGACCATCATCGTCGGACCCGGCATCGGTAGGACTCTGGCCGCCGCCACCGCAGGCGGCGAGCGCGATCGCGAACACGAGGCTCTTCATGCGGCGAGAATGCCAGACTCGCGTCATCATTTGGCCCAGCCGAGATAGACCTTCTGACTCGCCGCACAGTGCGCGCCCGCACGATCGCGATCGCCATCGACCACCGCGATCGAATCCTCCTGGATCGTCAGCGTGCCGCGGAACACGTACCAGGCGAGCCCGTTGACCGTGACCTCGCACGCTGTCGTCACCTCGCGACACGCGTAGGTTTCGCCGCTGCACAACAGCGAGCGCCGGACCCGCAGCAGCGCTGGGATCGGCGAGATGTTGTCGACCATCAGCGTGAACGGCGACGCCTGCCCGAGATCGAGGCGATAGCCGGTGCGCTTGCCGACGGTCAGCGCCGACAACCCGAGCACCGTGTATTCGCCGCCGTAGTTCTCGAAGCGGCCGCCGATCTGCCAGTGACCGTCGCGCTCGATATAAAGGAGCACGCCGGTGTCGACGGTGGCGTTGCTGCCCGCCTTCTGGAACAGCGTCACCAGCTTCGCGCCCTTGAGCTCGCGCGTGACCTTCGGGGTCGAGTGCTTCGCGAGGCAGCTCATCACCAGGCCCCACGTCTTCGCCTTCGGACACTTGCGCACCATCGGTGGCTCGGAGATCACGAGCCTCGCGTCGACGGCGGATGCCGCGAACACGATCGCGAAACAGATCAGCCAGCGCACCGCTCGATCATGCACCTAAAATCGCGCTCGCCGGGGGCAAAGGCATCCGAGCTCGCGCATGAACGCAACAGCCGCGTCGGTTGCGGCAGTATGGCGCAAGGGCGTGTTCGTGATGCCCGGCCGCGCCGGCTGGCGGTTCCTCCACTCCGGCGAGTTCCACGCACCGAGCGAGGCGGAGAACGTCGCGAAGTTCGCCGCCGCGATCCGCGAGTTTCGTCCGCACGTGCTGCTCGAATCCGGCGACATGGTCGACGACGGCAACTCGCTGTCGCAATGGCGGAGCTACCTGCGAACGTCC
>JACCYD010001511.1 GCA_013696695.1 Deltaproteobacteria bacterium
GTACGCGCCGATCACGTCGCGCGAGTGCATCGGCCGGGTCGGGTGCGGTGCCGGCTCGGCGAGCAGCGCCTGGACCTCGTCGCGGAGCTCCGCGATCGCGCTGCCGTGCAGCGCCGCCGTCCCCAGCATCATCTTGAAGCCGTTGTCCTCGGGAGGATTGTGGCTGCCCGTGATCATCACCGCGGCCGCGGGCTGCAGGTGATGGGCGGCGAAGTAGAGCACCGGCGACGGCACGACGCCGACGTCGATCACCTCCGCATGCACGCGGATGCCATCGGTCAGCGCGGCGAACAACCGCGGCGACGTGACGCGACAATCGCGGCCGACCACGACGATGCCGCCGGGATTCGATTCCGGCGCGGCGCGCATCCCGATCGCCATGCCGATCGCACGGACGGTCTCGTCGTCGAGGTCGACGTCCGCAACTCCGCGGATGTCGTACTCGCGAAAGCTGCGCGGATTCACGCCCGAGTCGTACCAGCCTTCCCGCCCTACGTGTAGCGCTTCAGGTCGTCGCGGGCGGCCAGCGCATCGACGATCCCGCGGACGTCCTGGGCTTGCGCCTTCGGGACCACCAGGATCGCGTCCCCCGACTTCACGATCACGAGGTCCGAGACCCCCACCGCCACGATCACGGTGCCGTCGTCGGAATAGGTGATGTTGCCGCTGCCATCGACCAGCGCCGGCCCGGCGATCGCGTTGTCGCGGGCGTCGGTGCCGGTCACCGCTGGCAGCGCCACCCACGAGCCGATGTCGTCCCAGCCGACCGCCGCCGCCATCGTCACCACGCGGCCAGCGCGCTCCATCACCGCATGGTCGATCGAGATCGACGGCAGCGTCGGATAGACGTCGTCGGCGCGCGCCGTACCCGCTGCGATCGCACGCACCGCCTCTGCGGTGATGGCCAGGTGAACGTCGAGCTCCGCGAGCAGCCGCTTCGCGGTGACGAAGAAGATCCCGGCGTTCCACAGATAGGTGCCGGCCGCGACGTAGCGCTCGGCGGTCGCGCGATCGGGCTTCTCGACGAAGCGCAGCACCGGCACGACCAGCTCACCCGTCGAACCAACCTCGAGATAGCCGAAGCCGGTCTCCGGGCGGGTGGGCACGATGCCGAGCGTGCCGATCGCATCGGTGCGTTCGACCTCGGCGATCACCGCGCGTGCCGCCAGGGCGAAGCCGGCCTCGTCGGCGATCCGCTGATCCGCCGGCAGGATCGCGAGCGTCGCGTCGGGATCGGCGTGCGAGATCATCGCCGCGGCGAGCCCGATCGCAGCTGCCGTGTTGCGGCCGGTGACCTCGGCGATCACGTCGATGCCGCTCTCGAGATCGTGCAGCGACTCGATCACCTGCTGGGTGGCGGACACCTGATCGCGCGCGGTCACGATCGTGATGTGATCGGCGATCAGCGCGCCGCGCCGGATCGCCGACGCGAGCAAGCTCTCGCCGCCGCTACCGAACGCGACGAATTGCTTCGGGCGCGCTTTGCGGCTCGCGGGCCACAACCGGGTCCCGGAGCCGCCCGCGAGGATCACCGCGTGGCGTGTCACGGCTCCGCCGCGAGCTGCTTCGCGATCTCGGGAGCCTTCACGCAGTCGTTGCCGACCAGCAGGTACCGCATCTTCCCGTGCTTGTCGTAGACGCGGTAATGCGGCAGCGCACCGATGTCGTAGGCATCGGCGACCGGCGTGAACGGATCGAGGATGTCGACCTTGCGGATCAGGATCTTCGCTTCCTTCGCGACACCGACGGCGAGCATGCCGCCGACCACGTGACACGCACCGCACGACTCCATCCAGAAATCGACGACAGTGACGTAGCCCGGCACCAGCGACTGCTCGACGTCGACGCTCGCGCCCGGCGCGTTGATCTGCACCGACTTCTCGGGCTCGATCTGAGGCTGCGGGAGCTTGGAGATCGTGGGCTGGCCGCACGAGAGTAGAACGAGCAAGAGCGCTCGCTTCATGACGCCTCCGCGAACTGACGTGCGAACCGCGCGACGTCGGCGCGGGTGAGGCCGGTATGGACCAACTGCTCGATCTGGAGTCGATCGCCGGACACCAGCTCGCTCGCGCCGAGGCGGATCGTGCCGTCGGTGTCGAGTGTGATCTCGACGAGCGCGAGCACGTCGCCGGACGGCCCGTCGGGAAGATCGACGACAGCGTACTTCCCGAGGTGGCGGTTCTTCGCCGCCTCGACCGACTCGCCCTCCCAGATGTCGAACTCGATCCGCGCCTGGTTGTCCTGGCGCGTCGGGAACAGCCGGTGCTCGCGCGTCGGCACCACGGAGCTCTGTGCGATCACGAGCTCGCAATCACCCTCGTTCGTCGAGAGCGAGATGCCGCGCGCTGCGACATCGATCAACAGCACGCCTTCGATCGCGCCCTCGAGCCGCGCCACTTCGAGCGCGGCGCCGACCGCCACGACCTCCTCGGGGTTCGGCACGATGCTGGGCTCGCGACCGGAGACGCGCGCGATCTCGCGGCGCACGGCTGGCATTCGCGTCATGCCGCCGACCAGCAACACCTCGTGAACGTCCTCGCGCTTGCGGCCCGAGCGAGCCAGCGCGTCGCGGATCGGCGCCTCGAGCCGGCGAACCAGCGGCGCCGACCACAGCTCGAGCTCGTCGCGTCGCATCGATCTCTTGTATTCGGCGGTCTTGCCCGACGGCAGCTGCACCAGCTCCGCAACGTGGATCGGCGTCGTCGAGACGCCAGACAGCTCGTGCTTCGCGCGCTGCGCGGCGATGCGAAGCCGCTCGATCGCGATCGGATCGGTGGACACGTCGAGTGCCTTGACCTGGCGAATGTCGCGCACCAGATGCTCGACGACGGCGCGATCGACATCGTCGCCGCCGAGGAACGGATCGCCGGTGGTCGCGAGCACCTCGAATACGCCGCCTTCGAGATCGACCGCGGCAACATCGAACGTGCCGCCGCCGAGGTCGCACACCAGGTACTTGCGATCGGCTCCGCGATGCGCGCCGTGACCGAGCGCAGCCGCGGTGGGCTCGCTGAGCAGTCGCATGACGTCGAGGCCGGCGATCTGCGCCGCGTCCTTGGTGGCCTGGCGCTGCGCCGCGTCGTACCAGGCGGGGATCGTGATCACCGCGCTGGTCACCGGCTCGCCGAGAAACCGTTCGGCGGTGCGCTTGAGCTCGTAGAGGATCAGCGCGCAGACCTCCTCGGGCGACACCGTCTTGCCCGGCGCCAGCGAGATCCAGACGTCACCGTTCGGCGACTCGACGAGCTCGTACGGCAGGGTCCGCGACAGCCGCCTGACCTCGGGATGATCGAAGCGCCGCCCGAGCAACCGCTTGGCGCCGAACACCGTGACGTCGGGTGCCTGATCAAGCCCCTCGCGCGCGGCCTCGCCGATCACCGGCCCATCAGGCGCGAACCAGATCAACGAGGGCAGCGTTGTCGAGCCCTCCTCGGTGGTGAGGATGCGCGGCGCACCATCGGCGTCGATGATCGCGACGACCGAGTTCGAAGTGCCGAGGTCGATGCCGACCGCTCTGCCGCGCTTCACCGGAAGTGCCTCCGCAGGTCGTCGAGGCGTTGCGAGCCGTTGCGGCGGATATGATCGAGGATCAACGAAGCCTCGCGACAGCTATCGAAGTGCGCGAGCGCGGTCTCGAGCTGCGAGGTCGCGAGCATCACCTCTCCACCCTGCAGCGCGGTGATCGAGGCGGCGACGTAATACAGCGAGCGCAGCGTGCGGCTGCGCGGATACACGCACAGCGCCGCGGCGAGCACTTCCTGCGCGTGCGCCGAGTCGCCCTCCGACAGCATCGCGCGAGCGCGCGACTCGAACGCCTCGCCGCCTTGGAGCGAATTCGGATCGACCGGGAGCTTCGGCGGCTCGACGAGCTTCACCGAGACGTCGCTCGTCGCCGTCGCGGCGCGCTGGCCATTGCTCGCGATGTCATCGAAGCCGACCAGCCATCCAGGAGGCGGCTTCAGCGCCGATCGGATCGCGGTCGCGCGACCGTCGGCGACAAGGCTCGCGCGTTGCCGATCGTACGCGCGGTTCGCGAGGATCGTCAGCTCCTCCGCGAGGTGACTGATCGCCGGGGCACGATGGCGGGCGACGAGGTCCGGATGATGCCGGCGGACCAGCGACATCCAGCCGCGACGCACGGCCTCGGGCCCCGCGTCGGACTCGACGCCGAGCACCTCGTGCACGGCTGCGCCGCGCATCCGCCGCAGCTCGGTGGTGAGCTGCTGGAACAGGTGGCGCTCGTCGTTCGGGAGATCCTCCTCGGAGACGCGCGGCATCGACGTACGTACCGATGGTGCGGGAGGTGGCGCAGGTTCGGGCTCGACCGCTGGACCGGAGCCTTCGGCCATGCCGCGGATGCGCGCGATGACGTCTTCGGTGAAGCCCGCGAGCTCGACCTCGATCCACGTCTTCGAATCGCCTTCGATCGGCGACGCCTTCTGCACGACGCCGTCGATCGCCATCACGACGTTGTTCGGCAGCTCGAGCCCGAGCGTCACCTGCGCCCCGATCTCGGCATCGAACGGAACCTTCATCGACAGCAGACGGCCGGCGCGCAACTTGCGCGTGTGAAACACCTCGACTTGCTCCCACGTCGTGCACCGCACGTGGAGCGTGCGTCCACTGG
Organism: Deltaproteobacteria bacterium; assembly: GCA_013696695.1. Lineage (GTDB taxonomy): Bacteria > Myxococcota_A > Polyangia > Haliangiales > Haliangiaceae > JABFXX01. The sequence goes on from JACCYD010001511.1 coordinate 4,628, forward strand.
CCAAACTACGGGCCCTTCTTCTTGGGAAGCAGGTCGACCGAGCGCTCGATCACGGTCAGCTTCGCAGCGCTATCGATCGCGTCGCCCGGACTGCCCTTCTTCGGATCGCGCCACTCGTCGATGCCAACCGTGATCTTGCCGGGCTCGTAGTCTTCCTTGAGCAGCCGAACTTCGTACCCGCGACCGGCGGTGCACGGGAACTCCACGTTGTCGGTCATGCCGATGTACAGCCAGACATCCGCCTTGCACGGCTCCTTCTTCGCACCATCGACGCAATTGACGTCGACATGAAGCGGGCCGAAGCCGGGCACGAAGCCCGTTGCATCCGGAGGCTTCGGCGGAGTCGTCCGTAGCTTGTTCGGCACGGGACGACCCTTCGCATCCTTGGGCGCAACCTTGAGATCGATCACGATGTTCGCGGCGCGCTTGCTGCCCTCGCCCGACCAGTGCGCAGCCACGACCTGCGCGTCGATCGGCTGAAAACCGTCGACACCGTCGACGCGGATCTCGTGCATCTGGCCCGACGACAGGCTGAAGGTATTCGCCGGGCTCTTGCCAAGCAACAGCCACACGCCGGCCTGCGCAGGGTTCGATTTGACCTTGAGCGTGCCCGAATCCGGTTGGGCCGCCTTGCGAGCCGCTGACTCGTCGTCGATTTCCTTCCTTCGCTTCGCCTCTTTCTCCTTCTCATCCGCCGCGCGTGCCTCGGCATCCTCGCCCTGCTGCTTCCACAGGTAGACGCCGCCGCCGATCAGGCCGGCGATCACGAGCATGCCGATGATGCCCGGCACGCGACTCTTGATCCGCGGCGCCGGCGCGTCGTCGATGATGATCGGATCGACGATCGGACGCGCGATCGCCTTCGGATTCCTCACCGGTTGAAGCGCTTCCGAGTTGGTCTCGACGCGGGCCGCAGCGGCCTCCGCGCGCTTCGCCGCTTGTTCGAGCTTGGCGGCCGCGATCTCCGCGGCATCCGCGGCGCCCGACATCCGGCTCGGTGCATCGAGGTTCGCGAGCGTGGCGACCTCGTCGGTGCCCGTGCCCTTCATGCGATTCGATGGACGCGACGACGATGCACGCCCGAGCCCCGAGATCGCATCGAGCGCGGCCGCTTCGTCGCCCGATTGCGAGCGCCGCTTCGCGATCCTCATGTCGCTGAGGTCGCTGTCGGAATCGCGACCCGATGACGGTGGCGGCAACGGCGTCTCGTCGTCGGGATCGTCGAGCGACGGCACGCGCGGCTTGACCTGCACGATCGCCTCGCGCCTGCGCGGATCCTTCTGGATCAGCTCGCTGATCGGATCGCGCTTGAAGTCGGACAGTTTCTCGACCGAGGTCAGCTCGCGCGGATCGTCGAGATCGCTGAGCAGCGCGTCGAGCCGGTTGGCCGACGAGCCCGCGCCCGTCTTGGGCTGGCGCGATGCGAAGGCCTCGGCGCGCAGATCGACGCTCGGCCGCATCGGCGTGACCTGGACCTTCGCGGCCGACGCGCCGAGCGACGCGAGCAGATCCTCGGTGGCGTCGTCGATGTTGTCGTCGGTGCCCGACAGGCCCGCGGCCTTGATGACCTCGCCGCGATCCGCGAGATCCCAGCGATCGTCCTCGAACGCCTCGAGCAAGTTCTCGAGCAGATCGTTCGCGTTCTTGTAGCGGCGCGCCAGATCGGTGTCGAGCGCGCGCTGGACCAGCCGCTCGACCGCCGGAGACACGTGCAGCGTGCCCGGCGGCACCTCGCCCGACAGCATCGTGAACAGCATCGCGCCGGCCCCGAACACGTCCGACGCGGTCGACGGATCCTCGCCGACCACGAGCTCCGATGCGAGGTAGCCCGACAAGCCGCGCCACAGCGACGAATCCGCGCCCTGCGCCACCGCCGTGGTCAGCGCACGGCCGTTGACGAAATCGCCGAGCCGCACACCGCCATCCTGATCGAGCAGCACGCTACGCGGGTGTACCGCGCCGTGGATGACCTTCGCCTTGTGGGCCGCGGCGAGCCCCTCGACGACACTCTTGCCGATCGCGGCCGCGACTGGGAGCGGGAGCTTGCCGCCGTCCTTGCGGCTCGCGCGCGCCGCCGAGATCAGATCCTGTAGCGTGACGTAGCGACCGAGGCCGCGTGTCACGACCACGACGTCCGGACCACCATGCTCGACCGCGACGGTGGGGACGATGTTCGGGTGATCGAGCGAGATCGCCTGCGCGATGTCCTTGGTGTCGACCAGCGCGGTCCGGAATGCGGCCTCGTCCAGCATCTTCGGATCGATCACGAGGCCGCGCAGGTTGCGTTGCCCGGACCACTGGGCGCGATGGATCGCACCGTACATGGTCACCGCGAGACGCTCGCTGAGCACCACGCCGGCGATGATCTGCTCGGCCGTTTGGCCTCCCACGGTGCTCCGACGATAGCACCCCGCCGACAGCTCAACCGACTTGAAGGACGCGGAAGTGCAGCGTCAAATAGGGCTCCGCGAACAGGTAGAACACCGCGGCCATGGCGAGGAACGGGCCGAACGGCAGCTCGGTTCGCATCAGCGATGGGGCATCGTCTGCTTCGTCGTCACCCTCGCTTTCGGCCTTGTCACCCTCGTTGGGCTCCGCCTCCGCAGCGTTGCGCCGAGCAGCGAGCAGCGCGAAGATTCCCATCACCGATCCGAGCACGGCGCCGCCGAACAGCGACACGAACACGCCCTTCCAGCCGAGCAGCGCGCCGACGACGGCGAGCAGCATGCCGTCCCCGAGCCCGAGCCCTTCACGTTTGGTGATCCGGAAGTAGATCTCACCCAC
>JACCYD010001524.1 GCA_013696695.1 Deltaproteobacteria bacterium
GCCGTCGGGTGGTGATCGAACCACCAGCGCATCCGCGGATCAGCGCAGAACCGGAAGTCGACGCACGCGTGATCGTCGGCATCGAGGGGGACACCATCGAACGGGTCGCCGTCCTTGTGGACCATGCCGACCGACTGCACGGTGGCGCCGCGATCGACGACGTCTCGATAGAACGCCGAGAATAGCGCCGCCGAAGTCGTGCCGTCGAAGCACGCGTCGTGGAAGAAAACCTTGAGACGGGCCACGTGGCGACAGAGATCATACTCCTTACAGCCCGCGGCTACCTGGGATGTCGGGTCAGGTGAGGTGGTACCTTCCGGGCATGGATCCAAAGGTCTACGACTGGCTCAAGGCGGGACACCTGATCGGTGACTTCCTCTGGGTCGGGTCGATGTTTGCGGTGTATTGGCTGATGCGGTTCCACACGCACGCGCCAAAGGAAGCCCACGAGAAGCTGATCCTGCAGGAACGCTCGATGGCCATGATGATGGATGTGGCGGCAGCGCTCGCCATCGGCACCGGCATCGCGCTCATCCTATATCGGCCGGGCGACGGCACGATCTTCTCGGAGAAGCCCGCAGGCTGGTTCCACATCAAGCTCACGATCATCGTGCTCGGCCTGCTGTCGATGCACGGCATGCTGCGCGCGAAGGTGAAGAAGTTCTCGAACGGCGAGGTGCCGTCGATGCCGCAATGGCACTGGACGATCATCCTGTCGTCGGTGGTCGCGGTGCTGATCGTCGTGTTCGTGGTACAGGGCGCGATGAAGCGCGGCGCCGGCGAGGAGGCCGCGAAGAAGGCGGCCGCTCAGCTGGGCGCGGGAAGCGCCGCACCCGCGCCGCCACCTTCCCCGTGACGTGACGCGCACGATCCTCCACGTCGATCTCGACGCGTTCTTCGCGGCCGTGGAGCAACGCGACGATCCGAGCTTGCGCGGCAAGCCGGTGCTGGTCGGCGGATCGGTGAGGCGCGGCGTGGTCGCGTCGTGCTCGTACGAGGCACGCACGTTCGGCATTCGCTCGGCGATGCCGATGGCCGAGGCGATGCGGCGCTGCCCGCGAGCGATCGTGGTGCGCCATCACATGGAGCGCTACGCCGAGGCGTCGCGCCGCTTCTTCGGCATCCTCGGCGACTTCTCTCCGGAGGTCGAAGGGTTATCCCTCGACGAGGCGTTCCTCGACGTCACGGCGAGCGAGCGGCTGCTCGGCGACGGCCCGACGATCGCGCGCACGATCAAGGCGCGCGTTCGCGACGAGCTCTCGCTGGTCGCCTCGGTCGGGGTCGCGCCGATCAAGTTCGCCGCGAAGATCGCATCCGACATCGACAAGCCCGACGGCCTGCGCGTGGTGCTGCCGGACCAGCTCCTCGCGTTCCTTCATCCCCTGCCAGTCGGGCGGCTTTGGGGCGTCGGCGAGAGCACCCGCGGCGTGCTCGCGAGCATGGGGCTGTCGACGATCGGCGACGTCGCCCGCTATCCCGAGGCCGCGTTGATCGCCAGGCTCGGCGCTGTCAGCGGCCCGCACCTCGCGGCGCTCGCGCGCGGGGAAGATTCCCGCGAAGTGGTGGCCGAGCACGATCCGGTGTCGTTCGGACATCAGGAGACGTTCGACGACGACCACGACGACAAGGGCGAGCTCGCCGTGATCCTGCTCGACCAGGCCGATCGCGTGGCGCGCCGGCTACGCGCGGCCGAGCTGCGCGCCCGCGCGGTGGTGTTGATCGTGAAGTACGACGACTTCCGCCAGATCACGCGTCGCACGACGCTCGACTCACCAACCTCCGACGGTGGCGCGCTCGCGCGGACGGCGATCGACCTGCTCGGTGGGGTGGTGATCGAGCCTGGTCGCAAAGGCGGCCGCGTGCGGCTGTGCGGGATCTCGGCGACCCTGCTCGAACCGCGTGACGCGCCCCGCCAGCTCGGGTTCGACGAGGCCGCGCGGGCCAAGGGCGAACGGCTCGGTGACACGATCGACAAGGTCGCGGAAAAGTTCGGCAAGACCGCGATCAGGCGAGCGGTGCACATCACGACACCCGGCGATGACGAGTGAAATGACGGCAGATCCTGCGGGGCGATCAATGGGTTCCCACGGCGGCGTGCTCGCGTGTCATAGAGGCAGAGGTTCGAATGGCTCGCCCCCTACTCATCGCCGCCGCGATCGCCGGCTCGCTCGGTACCGCGCATGCGGATCCGATCGCGGCGCACGCGCTGGTAGTCGGCTCGAATGCCGCCGGCCCAGGCCAGACCGAGCTGCGTTACGCCGAGGACGATGCGCGTCGCGTCGGCGCGCTGCTCACCGAGCTCGGTGGCTACGTGCCTGCCTCGGTCGATATCGTCACACGCCCGACGCCGGCGATCTTGCGCGATCGCCTGGCGAAGCTCGGCCAGCGCGTCGCCGCTGACGTCGCGGCCGGCAAGCAGACGCGCGTGTTCTTCTACTACTCCGGTCACGCGCGCGCGACCGCGATCGATCTCGGTTTCGAGGCGCTGCCACTCGCCGAGCTTCGTCAGACGCTGTTCTCGGCGAACGCGACGCTGACCGTCGTCGTGCTCGACGCCTGCCAGAGCGGTGCGTTCTCGCGCGTCAAGGGCGCGCAACCCACCGCCGACTTCTCGTACAACTCGCGCCACCAGCTCGATGCCAAGGGCGTCGCGGTGCTCGCGTCGTCGACCGGTAGCGAGCTGTCGCAAGAGAGCGAGCAGCTCAAGTCGTCGTACTTCACGCATCACCTGCTCGTCGGCATGCGCGGCGCCGGCGATGCCAACAGCGACGGGCAAGTCACCGTCGACGAGGCATATCGGTACGCCTATCACCAGACCTTGCTCGCGACGAGCGTCACCGCCGTCGGCGGCCAGCACGTCACGCTCGAGGTCGACCTCAAGGGGCACGGCGAGGTCGCGCTGTCGTATCCGCGCGCGGCCACCGCCTCGATCGAATTGCCCGCGAATCTCGAGGGCAAGACGCTCGTCCAGCTGAAGAAAGCACGCACGGTCGTCGCCGAGACGCACAAGGCCAAGGGCAAGGCGGTCCGGATCGCGGTCGCCCCCGGCGAATACGAGGTGCTCGTCCGCCAGGGCGATCGCATGTTGCGGTGCCCGGTGGTCGCGCCCGGGCACGTCGAGCTCGGCCGCTGCGCGAACGAGGCGTATCTCGATGGCACGCGCAAGGGCGGCACCGCCCTGCGACCGCAGTGGTGGGAGATCGACGTGTCGGCCATGCTGGGCGGCAACTATCGCGACGGCTTCGAGCAGCGCTTGCTCGACTTCGGCTATCGCGAAGACGGCGGCCCGCGCGGCAACCTCGGGCTCTCCGTCAAGCGGTTCTGGGTGATGGGCCGGTACTCGATCGGCGGGTTCGTCGGGATCGAGCACGTCAACGGTCCGGGCTGGGCTCGAGAGACCGAGCGCGAGCCACTCGAATTCAACTGGACCTCGACGACGATCGGGCCCGGCCTCAGCGGTCACGTCCATCTCACCCCTCGCATCGCCTTCAACGTCGACACCACCGTCGGGCTCGGCATCGGCCGCACGCGGTTCTCCGATCAAGATGCGGCGGTGACGACCGAGACTCACTTCGGATTCGTGGTCGGCGGCGGCGCGGGCCTCGCGTTCGAGGAGCTATTCGGCACGCACGCCGAGCTCAAGCTCGCCTGCAAGCTGATGACGGGTGCGGTGATCAGGAATGACATCGGCGACTCACTCGATCCCGGCGGCCTGTTCTGTGGCCTCGGCGTCGGCTACCAGTACGGAGCAAAGCGATGAAGCGCATCACTCACATGGTTGGCCCGCTCGTCGTCGCGATCCTCGCGGCATCTCAGCTCGGCGCCACGGACTGCGGTCAGGTGATTCGCGATCCCGGCTTCGACCTGTGGTGCGGCGACTCGCTGTGTGGCTGGAAGCTGCTGCGCGGCGACATCGAGCAGGTCGGCACCTGGCACGAAGCGGATTCGGGCGTGGCGTTCCTCGGCGACAACACCGCGATCCAGCAGGTCGCGCCGGTCAACTCGAATGACGGCCTCTGCATCAAGTTCTCGATGGTCGCCAACGTCGAGCTCGACGCCGAGGTGTTCTTGCACATCGACGTCGAGGCGGATGGCACCGTCGAGCGAAGCGAGCGCGTCGCGGCAACCGAGTGGGCGCCGGTGGCGTTCCTGATCCACCTCGCACCACCGTACGACGGCATCCGGTTCGAGCTCGAGAAGCGCGGCAACGGCGAGGCCATCCTCGCGAACATCGGCGCCGAGCTGTCGGAAGACTGTGCCGGGCTTTCGCAGATCGAGCCGGAGGCGCGGCCGAACGGCGCGTCGTGCAACGAGCTTACCGAGTGCGGATCCGAGCTGTGCGTCGCGAGCCAGACCACGATTCCCGTCGCGTCGCCGTTCGGCACCGTCTGCGCGGGCTGCGATCCGGCGCTCGGTTGTATCGGCGGCGACGTCTGTGGCGTCGGCGGCGCACTGTCGCCGGTCCTCGCGGTGCCGATGATCTGCGTCGCGCCCGCGTCGGCCGAGCTCGCCGAGCAATGCTTGTCGGATGGCGAGTGCGGGTCGGGCATCTGCCTGCGCACGACACCGCCATCGGGACCGGGCGTGTGCTCCGCGTGCAAGACGAGCGCGGAGTGCGGCGGCGAAGCGTGCGGGCCGGCGTGGCTCGCAGGCAGTCGCGGCCCCAACGTCTGTCAGCCCGGCGAAGGCGCCGGGATCGCGGGCGCACCGTGCGGCAGCAACGGCGATTGCGCGAGTGGCGCGTGCGCCGGCAGCGATCGCAAGACCTGCAACGATGGTCGTCCCTGCGAGACCGATACGAATTGCCCGGTCGCCAACGATCTGATCCCGGGCACCTGCTCTACCGTGGGCGTCCAAGGTGGAACCTGCACGTAAGGCGGATGTAGCCGCGCAGGATCCGCAGGGCGCGTACCGAAGCTGGGGCCCTGCACTAATTCGCAAAGCCGATCGCATCCTCCGTAGTCGCGAGGACGCCGTCGATGTCGTGCATGCGTTGTTCGCCGACCTGATTCCTCGCTGGACCACCGAGATGGATCTTCCCTACCTTTATAGAGCGGTCACCAACCGCTGCCTCAACGTGGTTCGCGACCGCGGCAATCGGGCGCGGCTGCTCGAGCGCGAGCAGTCGGCGGCGGCGCCGGTCGGACGCGTGCGGCTCGACGATCAGATCGTCGGCGTCGGCCTGATCGCGGCGCTCGTGGATCGCCTCGACGACGCGCACATGGAGGTCCTGGTCGGTCGCTTCGTCGACGACTTCACGCAAGAGGAGCTCGCGGAGCACCTCGGGCTGTCGCGCAAGACGATCGGCAAGCGACTCGATCGGATCCGCGACGAAGTCCTCAAGTTGCGCGCGGAGGACGCGTCGTGAGCGCGAGCTGCATCAGCGAACCGATCTCGTGGCTGCGGCTCGAGAGGTTCGTGCTCGACGGCCGCGATGCCGCGGTCGCCATCCACGTCGCGAGCTGCGCGGTGTGCTCCGCCTGCCTCGCGGAGATCCGCAGCGACGTCGTCGCACTGCCGCCGCTGGTGGCGCCGGCGACACCCGAGCGCAAGCCGTGGTTCAACTGGCGCTGGGTCGTACCGGCGATGGCTGCCGCGGCCGCCGCGATCGTGGTGCTGGTGATCATCGGGCGCGAGCCCACGCGGCACGAGCACGTCGCGACGATCAAAGGCGCCGGCGAGGTGGTGGTCGGCGTCGTTCGCGAGCGCGCGGGGACGATCCGGCGCGACGTCACCACGTTCTTGCCCGGCGATCGCTGGAAGGTCGTGATCACGTGCGCCCCCGGTCCATCATCGTTATGGGTCGATGTCGCGGTCCTCGACGCGGCCGGCATCGACTATCCGCTCGCCCCGGCGCAGCTATCGTGTGGCAACGAGATCGTGGTGCCCGGTGCGTTCGAGATCACCGGCAGCGCGGTGAATGTGGTGTGTGCGCGGCTCGACGCCGATGGTATTCCGGTGCGCGAGCCGCCGAAACCGGGGGATCCAGGCGTCGCGTGCATCATGCTGTCGCCCGAGCGCCCTGCGCCTCCGTGAGGATCGACGTCAGCGCGCGCCGACGGCGGCCTGCACCGTGCGGCTCCAGCGCTTGGAGGTCGCCTCCGGGCCGACCGCCGCGCACGTGAACAAGCCCTGCCGCCACGCGATGGCGTGCAGGTCACCGACGGTGTGGTCCGAGAACTCCGGCGCGATCACGCGCGTGAACTGGACGAGGTACGTGATCGGCTCGCCATCGATCACGAAGCGAATCATCGCGGCGCGATGACCGAGCACTTCGAGATCGCGCGCGCCGGTGACCGAATCGCGCGGCAGCGGCGGATCGCGACCGACCACACCGATCGCCCACGCGCGCAGCTCACCGGCTGTCGGGTTGACGAGGTCCCACGCGGGCTGATCCTGATGGCGCTGGAGCGCCTCTTCCATCAGCACCGTGTTGCGAGTGGGAAACCGCAGGTAGATCGCGACCACGGTACCGACCAGCACCGTCAACGTGAACAGCAGCGAGACCGAGACGCGCCGGTGCGGCGGCCGCGGTGGGGTGACCAGCGGCGTGTCGCCCTCGATGGGGCCAATGGATTCGGCTTCGACGAGGTTCATGGCTCTAGCTCGGGAACGCGCCCGAAGCGACGCTCGAAGTCTTCTCGTAACTTCGCACAGAACGCCGCGAGGTCAACCGCGGCATCGACGTCGATCAGGTGGCGACACACCAGATCCTTGTCGGCGAAGCGCACGGCGAGCGCCCGGGCCGCAGTCCGCAGCTCGCGCGCGTGCTGGTACCAGACCATCGCGCTCTTGCCGTGCGGGTAGTCGACCAGGCCGGTCGCGAGCCGGAGCTGCAACACACCCTCGCCTTCCGGTGAGAGATCACCGGCGGCCGACAGCGGATACCACGCACCGAAGCGCACGCCCCCCAGTGTACTGT
>JACCYD010001531.1 GCA_013696695.1 Deltaproteobacteria bacterium
GGGTATTACACCCGAATCCGCGCCGGAATTGCGCGCATCTGATGATGCTAGACGCTCTTCTTCATCGCGTAGATCAGCAACAGCGAGAACGTCAGGATCGGGATCAGGTACGGCAGGACGATGAGCCCGCCGAGATCGAACTTCGCCCACCCGATGATGAACTGACCCCAGATGACGGCGGCCGTGATCATGAACGCGCCGATGCCTTCCGGCCAGTCGGTCTCCATCTTGAGGCCAAGCCAGAACACGATCGCGCCGACCAGGAACAGCACGAGCGCGAGCGTGTAGCTCGGCAACCCGAAGAACGTCGACATGCCCTCGCGTGCGCTCGTCGGGTCGTTCCACACGACGTTGACGATGACGGCGGCGATCACCAGCAGGATCATGAAGATCAGGTAGGTCCAGACCTTGCTGCGACCCTTCCCCATGAACTCCTTCTCCATCACTTCGGACATGCGGTCATCGTATCCGTGCTTGCGGCCGCTCGCTAGCGGCCTGCGCGGGCACGATCGAGCAGCGGCTTCTTGAGCGCGTAGAGCCGACCTGCCTTCGCGAGCGGCTCCAGCAGCTCTCGAACCGCGCGCCACGAGGCCGCGGCCTTCTGCGGGTCGGAGATCTCGGCGATCCCGGCGTGGATCTCGGCGAGGAACACCGGCCACTGCGCGTTGTGCGGCGCGGCTGCCGTGGTCTGCGTGGCGATCGCGATCGCCTCTTCGAGCGCGGTGCGACGGGTGACCAGATCGCCGGCGTGCTTGGCGACCTCGGCGGTCGAGATCAAGCCCTGCGTGACCGTCTCCTTCCACTCCTGATTGAACGGATCTGCGGCGACCAGCGTGCGTGCCCGATCGACGCCGGAGCGGACGAGCGCCGCGCCGCGCTTGACGTCCTTCGCGGCGATCAGCCGGCCGAGCGCGATCTCCGTCGAGGCCAGCTCGTTGCGGAAGCCCGTGTGCTGCGGCGAATCGTTGACCAGCGCGACGCGAACCTCGAGCGCTTGTTCGTGCGATGCCATCGCCTTCGCGAGCTCGGTCTGGTGCACGTACGCGTTGCCGAGCTTGGCGTATGACCACGCGAGCGAGCGGCGATACGGCACGTTCTTCGGAGAGTTTGCGGTCAGCGCCCGGCGAAGCTCGAGCGCGGTCTCGTAGGTCTTGATTCCTCGATCGACCGCACCGAGATAGATGTGGCCGTCGCCGGCACGCGTGTATGATCTCGACAGGTCCACCTGCCACGATGCGTTCGTGGGATCGCGCGCGATCAGATCCTGCTGGACCGCGATCGCGTGCTCGAGCTCGGCGAGCCCCGCCTTGAACGAGCCATCGTCGAGGAGCGTGAAGCCGATGTCCGCCAGCAGATTGCCGTAGAGCCGCTTCCACGACGTGTTCGCGGGGTCGCGATGCAACATGCCCTCGAGCAACGGCCGCGCCATCTCGTAGGTCTTGATCGCACTGCCATCGTCGCCGGTCAGGCGCTGCAGATCGGCGAGCGTGTTCTGGACGTCGATCACGCGCTCTTGCACCTCGACGTTGTCGGGCTGGCTCTCGAGCAGGGTCTCGCGGAGGCGCAAGGCGCGGTCGTACTCGGCGAAGGCCGTCTTGGTGTCGCCGCGCATCTGCGCGACCGAGCCCAGCTTCAGGTGGCTGGTCGAGACCGCGAGGACCTCCTCGCTCGGGTTATCGGCCGCGAGCGCCATCGCGCGATGCCGCAGCTGCTTGCCCTGCGTGTACTCGGCGAGCGACTTGTCGACCTTGCCGTCGTTGCGCAGCAGATCGCCGAGGCGATCGTGATTCTCGCCGGCGTGGAGCAGGACCTGTCTGAGATTTGGAGCCTGCGCCAGCACCTTCGTGAACCCGGTGCGTGCGGTTTGATAGGAATCGATCGCCGATGCGATCTTGCCGCGGCCTTGATAGATCGTGCCGATCTGGAAATCGAGGCGAGCGAGCATCGCGCGGGCACCGAGCGTGTCGTCGCCGAGATCGCTGCCGACCAGCGCCGCGACCTGATCTCGCACGTCGGTCCACGTCTTGAGCGCGCGCTCGGTCTTGCCGCTGTCGCGCTCGGCGCGTCCGATCAGCTCGACGGCGACCGCCATCCGAGACACGTCGCCGCTCGGCATGCCGCCGGGAATCGTCGCCAGCGTCGCGTAGTACTCGCGGATCTGCGAGCCGAGGTTCGCGAGCAAGTCGAGCCGCCCGATCTGGACGAGCCGCACCTTGACGTCCGACAGCATCTTGTCGATCAGCCCCTCGGCCGCCTGCCGGCGCGTGTCGGCGAGCGTGCGCTCGTATTGCGCGGCATCGCGCTCGTACACGATCTGCCGGATCGCGAGCGTGCCGGTCACCGCGAACGCGACCACCGACAGCGAGCCGATCGTCACCGCCGCGCGGTGCTTCTTGATCCAGCGGCGAACTTTTTGCGCGGTGGTGTAGCGATGCGCCGACACCAGCTGGCCGGTCTGGAACCGCCGCAGCTCGTCGGCTAGATCGCCGGCGTTCGGATACCGCTTTGCCGGCACCGGCGCCATCGCGCGCTCGACGATCGCCACCAGATCCAGCGGCGTGCCTTCCTCTCGCTCGACGAGAGGGATCACCTTGCCGAGCGCCGCCGCGGCGATCACTTCGGTGGCGGTGCGCGCGTTGTACGGCGGTACGCCCGCCAGCAGGTGATAGAGCATCGCACCGAGC
>JACCYD010001532.1 GCA_013696695.1 Deltaproteobacteria bacterium
GACGGGCGCCTTGGGCTCCTCGATCGGCTCGGCCGTGGGCTTCGGCGGGTTGTCGGTCGCCGCAGCGGCGGGAACCGGGGTGGGCGTCTCGTCGATCGGCGTGACCGTCGGCTTGGCGGGGGCGGCGGGCGCCGCCGGAGCCGCCGGTGCAGCAGCTTGTGGAGTGACGACGGGCGTGGGCTCCGTCTTGACGTCTTTCTTGTCGGTGCCGCTGCCCGAGAGCGCGAACTTCCAGACCACGAACATCAGCGCGAGCCCACCGGCGAACGCGAGCATGATCGCGATCCACGGCGTGCGGCGCTCTGGCGCCATCGGAACGACGAGGCCGCTCTCGATCGCGGCGAGATCTGCCGACGACACGGTGAGACCCGCGGCAGCGGCGCGGGCCGCGGCGAGCGCCTTGGCGGCCTTCGCTTCGGCGTGCCGGATGCGCGCTTCGCTGTCCGTCTGGTCATTCCCCGGGCGGTCGAACGAGACCGGAACGTCGACGGCAGTGCGCCCGACGGCTTCCGTCTTCGCGAGCTCGAGCGCCTTCGACAGCTCGCTCGACTTGCTCTCCGACTGCTTGATCTTGGCGTGCGCCTGCTCGATCTGAGAGCGCAGCTCGTTGAGCGACGAATCATGGGCGGCGACCGCGGCGGCCGAGATGCCACCGCTGCTGCTGGCCGACATCGCGACGGCTGCGCGGGCCTCGGCCTCGGCGAGCTTGCCTTGCAGACCATCGAGCTGACGACGCAGCGATTGCTCGCGTGCATCGCCTTCCTTCATCTGCTGCTCGGCCTGCTTCCAGCGCTGCGCGTCTTGCTCGCGGCGCTTCTCCTCTTGCTCGCGCGCCTGCTGATCGGCAGTGCCCCAGTTCGAGACATCGACCAGCGTCTGATTCGCGCGCGCGATGAACTCGTCGAGCGAGTGTTCGACCTTCGGCAGTGCCGAGGCCGAGCGCATCAACGAGGACGTGCGCTTCGCTCGCTTCAGGCCGGAGCCTTCAGCGGACGCGGCAGCGCTCGCGACGGATGCAGCAGTAGTCGGAACGTTCGCGCCATTCGCGCCAACGCCGAGCTTCGTTTCCCCGAGCTTCGAATCGACAGCCATCATTTAATCTCCCGCTAGCTCTTGGCCTGGGGCGTTCGAGCGAAAGGACTGTAGGCGATCTAAAGACGTTCGTGCGCGAAAACTATTGGGTGCTTATTGACCTGATTGATCAGGCGAACGGCATCGGCATCGTGTTGCGCTCGGACCGCGGGGTGACCTCGACGACCTCTAGATCGTCGTGGAATGCCCGAGCCTCGGCCTCGACCACGTCAGCAGGCAAGAACGCCATCTCGACGATCGTGGCGCCGATCTTGCGATGCCGCGCTGACGACCAGTGATAGGCCAGGGCGGCGAGCCATTGATCGTCGGAGATCAGATTTCGATCCCGTAAAAACTCGCCGAATCGAACAGGTTCCAAGGTGGCTAACATCGTGTGGGGCGCGTTCATAGAGGCTAACGGCGCGGACATTACGAGGACGTTTCCGTGATGTCTACCGAAACCTTGAGGCCCCATGGAGTGGAGATCCGCGGGGTCGCGGAGCTACAACGTCGTTGTTATGGCTATGCAAACCCGGCGGCGCGGACTGGATCGCGGGCTGCCCATCGTGCGCAAGAACACCGTGCGGCTGTCCGGCGACGTGGCGCACCGCATCCGCGCGGGGCATCCGTGGGTCTATCGCGAGGCGCTCGGACCGCGCCCGATCGCGCCGGAGCCGGGAACCACGATCGACCTCATCGACCCCGATGGCGAGGTGGTGGGGCGGGGCCTGTTCGACGCCGAAAGCGCGATCGCGGTGCGCGTGTTCGTCCGGCGCGCGGACGCGGCGATCGACGCCGAGCTGGTGTCCACGCGCGTCAAGGCGGCCGTCGCTTTGCGGGGCAAGCTCCTCGATCTCACCAAGCTCGGCGCGACGCGGATGGTCAACGGCGAGTCCGATGGGCTGCCGGGCATCGCCGTCGATCGCTACGCGAACTATCTCGTCGTCCAGCTGTTCACCGGCGCCGTCACCGTCCTGCGCGATGCGCTGTACAACGCGCTCGAGGCCGAGCTCAAGCCGTCCGCGATCTACGAGCAACGGCGGTACAAGTCACTCGGGGGCGAATCCCCCCGGCAAGCCGCAGCCGAGCTGGTGCGCGGTGCCGCGGCGCCCGTCGAGCTCGAGGTCGTCGAGGACGATCTCAAGTTCATGGTCGACGTCACCGCGCCGCTATCGACCGGTCTGTTCGCGGATCTGCGCGAAGGCCGGCGCGCCGTGCGGCAGTGGGCCGCCGGTCGCCGCGTGCTGAATCTATTTTCGTACACCGGCGCGATCTCGCTCTATGCCCACGCCGGTGGTGCCACCGAGGTGTGCGCCGTCGATGTCGCCGCGAAGGCACACGCGCGAGCGCGCAAGAACTTCGCCGCGTCGGGCTTCGATCCCGAGCAGCCCGAGCATGTCGTCGGCGACACGTTCAAGGTGCTCGCTCGCTTCGTCGAGCGCAAGCGCACCTTCGACATGGTGGTCCTCGATCCTCCGGCGTTCGCCAGCGCGGCGGCGCGCGGCGGCAAGCCGTGGAGCGCCGTGCGCGACTATGCGGATCTGATCACCGCATCGCTCGACGTGCTCGCGCCGGGCGGCCTGCTCGTCGCGGCTTCCTCGACGCACAAGATGTCGGCGTCGGAGTTCGAGCTCGCGCTCGCCGATGGCGCGCTCGGGGCCGGCACGCGGCTG
>JACCYD010000012.1 GCA_013696695.1 Deltaproteobacteria bacterium
CTCATATCGCCGACGCCAGCGACCTTGATCGACACCTTGCGGATGTCGATGCCCATCTCGCGGAAGTGGCGCTCGACGTTGACCCAGCCGCCACGGGAGGTGATGCCCATGACCTTGTGGTCGTAACCGGCGCAGCCGCCGGACGCGAACGCGTCGTCGAGCCAGAACTTGTACTGCTGGCTGATCCCGTTCGCGGTGTCCGACAGGTGCGCGGTGCCCTTGTCGGCAGCGACGACCAGGTACGGATCGTCGTCGTCGTAGCGCAGCACGCCCGGCGGCGGCACGACCTTGCTGCCGACGTAGTTGTCGGTGATGTCGAGCAGCGCGGCGATGAACACCTGATACTGCGCGCGCGCCTCCTCACGCGTCGGGCTGTGCTTCCTGGTGACGAAGCCACCCTTCGCGCCCTGCGGCACGATGATGACGTTCTTGAGCGCCTGCGTGCGCTGGAGGCCGAGCACCTCGGTGCGGAAGTCGTCTGGTCGATCGGAGTGGCGCAAGCCACCGCGCGCGACCATGCCGCCGCGCAGGTGGATCCCCTCGACGCCGGGAGCGTGGACATAGATCTCGAACACCGGGCACGGCCGCGGCATGTGCTCGACGAGCGCGCTCTCGATCTTGATCGAGATCGTGTCGCCGCGCCCAGGCCGGTAATAGTTGGTGCGGCGCGTCGCCTCGAGCAGATCGATGAAGTAGCGGAGGATCAAGTCCTCCTGGATCACGGTGACGCGCTCGAGGCCCTCCTCGTACTTGCGCGCGAGCGGCGGTAGCAGCTTGTCGGTGCGCTCCGTCGTGGTGTCTTTGCGCTCGATCGAGAACTTGGTCTCGAAGTATTCGACGAGCAGCGCGGCGAACGCCGGGTGCTTGAGCAGCGTGTCGTCGACCGACTGCACGCCGAGGCCCTGGAACACCTGCACGAAGTAGTTGCGGTACGTGATCAGGAGATCGATCTGCTTCCAGTCGAGCCCGGCCAGATAGCCGAGGCCGAGCAGCTTGTCGTCGGCGAGGTGACCGGCGAGCACGCGTTGCACGATCGAGCCGAGCCGAGCCAGCGACGTGTCGGCCTCGATCTTGCGACCATCGGCGCCGGTGACCTCGAAGCCGGTGATGTAGACGTCGGGGCCGTTGCCGATCAGGCGCTCGGCGAGCCGGCTCGTCGTGCGCAGCGCCATCCGGTGCAGCACGGGGACGACATCGTTGAGCAACAGCTCCTTCCGCGACACGATGCGCAGCGAGGTGTGGCGACGCTCGCCTTCGCCGATCACGACGAGCGCGGCCGACAGGTTGTCGTTCTCGTCGAGCTTCTCGATCTGCCGGATGTCGAGCAACGCGATGTCAGGAGGCAGCATCCCCTTGTACGACTCGGGGAACCGCGCGCCCGACCGCGACCAGATCTCCTGCGCGGTGGCCGTGGTCTGGAGGTAGCGTGCCGTCTGCGACGAGGACTTCGTCGGGTTGCGATAGTTCTTGAACACCAGCCGGCGCAGCTGATCGTCCCAGCTCTCGAGCAGGAGCTCGAGGCGATCCGACAGCGTCTCGAGATCCGCGTCGGTGACCTTCGGGCGGTACTTGCCGACGGTGAAGTGCAGCCGGATCGGGGATTCCTCGTCGGTCTCCTGGCGATACTCGCGCAGCGCCGGCACGCCGAGGAACTTCCGGATGTCCTGCGACAGCTCCTCTTTCAGCGCTTCCGAGAAGTGCATGCGCGGCACGATGCAGACCACGGTGAGCCGGCGACCGTTCGGGCGCCGCCACACGAACACCTTCGCGTGATCGCGTGATTCGGCAAGCCGGAACTCGTTCGCGACCTGCCTGATCTCGTCGATCGACCAGTAGAACAAATCCTCGACGGGAATCGAATCGAGGATCGCGACGCTCTTGGTGTACGCGTAGCTGCCGGGCTGATCCTCGGCCTTGGCCATCACATCTTTGATCCGCTTGCCGACCACCGGCACGCGCCGGTTCGCCAGCTTGAGCGCCTTGGTCGACATCTGGCCGATGAACACGTGCTCGCCAAGCAGCGAGCCATCCTGGCTGCGTTCCGCGATGCCGAAGTAGCGGACCTGTGCGACCGAGCGAACCGTGGTGATGAAGTCGGTGCGGTAATACGAGTAGACCTCTTCGCGTGTGCGGCGCGAGGCCACGATCTCGCCGATCACTTCTTCGAGGTGCCTGCGATCGGGGGCAGCGAAGAGCCCGAGGCCTTTTTCCGGTTTCGAGTGGCCATTACCCGACTTGCTGGCGGGAAACCACGCGTAGCCGAGCAAGATGAAGTTGTCATCCTTGAGCCAATCGATCAGCTGCACGGCCTCGTCGGCCTCGACCTCGTGCTGTGTGCGCGGCGTGTTGCTCTTCGCCCGCTCGATGACGTCGCGCGGGATCGATTGCGATTCGCGCGGGCTCGGCGACGCGGGGTCTCGATCGCTGACGATGCATGTGTACGTCCGCGCCTCGTTGAACTTCGCCATCATGTCCCAGCGATCGCGGTTGACGAGCAACGTCAGCTCGAGCCGCTGCTCGAGATCCTTGCGCAGCGCCTCGCGCTTGTCGGCGGGGATCTGCGAGACCTGGAGATAGACCTGCGAGTACTTCGTGCCGCGGTTCTGATCGATGCCGGTGATCTGTCCGTGGTCGTGGATCACGCCGTGAATCGGATGCAGCACGAAGTTCAGGTGAAGATTCATCTGCCGCAGGAACGACTTGATCGTGCGGATGATGAAGCCGCAGTCGGGCAAGCGCGTCTCGATGACCGTCGACGGCGTCTCGTCCACCATCAGCGTGCTCTCGGCGTCGCGGATCTCGATCTTGACCGTCCGCCCGAAGTCCTCCTCGAGGAAGGCGAACCGATCCATGACGAAGGCGAGCAGCTTGTGCGGCTCGACTTCCGACAACACCTCAGGCGGAATCGCGCGGCAGTAGGTGCGGATATAGGATTCGAGACGGTCGCGATGCGACTCTTTCACGGCCTGGTTAGCCAGTGAAAGCACCTGGGTTACGACCTGTTGCATGTCGCCGCGGACGTTAGCACTCAGACCGACTTTCGAGCCAAACCCAGCCCCCTCGGAATCGCCCGCCGCAGCGCGTCACCCATCGGGACTGGTGGCGCCAGGCGATGGCACGTCGCGCGCACTGCCACACACAAATGCACATCCTCTACATGCTCGTGATCGGACTCGTCATCGGTGCGCTCGCAAAGCTGGTGATGCCGGGGCGCGATCCCGGCGGCATCATCATCACCATGTTGATCGGCATCGCTGGCTCGATGATCGCCGGCTTTATCGGTCGCGAGATGCACTGGTATCGCCACGACGAGCCCGCCGGCTTCCTGGCCTCGATCGGTGGTGCGCTGCTGCTGCTGTTCGCGTATCGCGTGGTGCTCCGAAACCGGCCTTCCTGATCGGCGAAAGCGCCCGAGCCGCGGGCTGAATCGCCCGCGCCGCTGGCAGCAAGCGAGCGGTCCATGCCGCGGTGCGTGATTCGAAGGTGGCTCGGGCGGTGCACGTCGAGCTCATCCAAGGAACACGCCATGAAAATTCAGCGCGCTGCACTAGTAGCTTTGATCCTCACCACGACGACGTTTGGTTGCGCCTCCAAGGCGGACCAAGTCGAAACGACGCCGTCGAGCGCGGGCTCGCCCGCCAAAGGCGACACCGAGGCACCGAGGCCGAGGACCGAGAACGAGCAGATGCAGGACAAGCTGACGGAAGCCGAATCGGCTCGCGGCGAAGCCAAAGTGCTCGCTCAGAACGAGAAAGAGAAAGCGGACGCGGAGTTGGTGAAGACCCACAAGGTCACCCAGGACAAGCTTCAGAGTGACTTCGACGCCGCCGATCGACGGTTCAACAGTCTGAAGGAGAAGGCCGGTAAGGCCACCGGGGCGAAGAAGCAGAAGGCGACGACCGCCATCGCCGACATCACGAAGCAGCAAGCCGCCGTGATGGCGAGCATTGCGAAGCTCCGCGATGCAACCCTCCCGAGCTGGGACGCGGCGAAGCTGGAGGTCGATACCAACCTCGCGACGTTCGACAAGTCGATCACCGCACTCGAGACCACGCTGCAGTAGCTGCAGCTCCGCTTGTGTCGATCCGACACGAGCGGACTTACGACAATGGGGTGGCGAGTCTGTGTTAGCGCGCGGTGTGATGGAACCAGAACCGGAACACCGCGAGGCCCTGTGCGTCGGCCGTCAGCTTGATCAAATTATCGTCCTGCACTCGGTTCAAGCCGCGAGACTTCAGACTCGCTCCACCCGGTGGCGGCCGACCGGCACCGACGGCCTGCACGCGAACCGGCGTGGGTTTCGGAACGACGACGGGACCTGGTTTCGGCGGCTCGGTCACCACGGGTGAGACCGGTTCCACGGCGGCGGGCGCGTCGGGCGCCTTGCCAGACGTGCGCACGACGTCGACCGTGCGCTTGACGGACGCGTCGGCCTGGGCGAGCGGCTCGACGGAAGCGACGACATAGACATTCTCGTCGCCGACGTTCTGATCGAGCTCGAACCAACCGGTCGCGGGGATGCGCTGCAGTCCGGAGATCGGCTTCTCTTCACCGGGGCCAGGAAACAGCACCGCAGCCGTGCCATCCGGGAAGAACTGGAGGACGTAGACGTGGGCCGGACGCGTGAGCGTCATCGACAACGCGATGCGCTCTCCGCTCTTGAGCGTGCTCCCCATCGCCACAGCTTTCTCACCCTCGCCGACGGCGCGGAACGTGAGCTCGAGCGCGCCGGGCTGCGCCGCTTCCGTTGGTTGGGTGGGCTGCGTTGGTTGCGTGGGTGACTTCGGATCGGCCGCCGGATTGCCGCCGCAACCGATGACCAGCACGACTGCGAGCTTCGAGAACGTCATCATCATCTCCTCGCCTTCGCACAGCGAAAGCCGACGTTGTTCAACATCTGGTCACTCTTGGCTCGCGAGCGCCCGGCACCGCGGACCGCCTCGACGTGTCCGTCCCAGTACCCTCCGCGATACACGCGCTCGATCACCTTGGTGTCTGGCCGCGAGACGATCGGGTCGAGGCAATCACCAGCGCACGCCGCGTAGGGCGCGACGAACGCATCCTCGACCCACTCCGCGACATTGCCGCCGAGATCCATCACTCCCGCCGGCGTGCGATCCTCTGGAAACGAACCGACATCGGACGCCTGGCTTTTCAGGGACGCGCCAAAGCCAAACCCGACACATATCATCCCGGCGCCTCGCGCGAACGCGACCTGGTCACACGCGGGTGGGTACGGACCCGACGGAAACGGCTGGCGCCCGGTGCCGCGTGCAGCGAGCTCCCACTCCGCTTCGGTGGGGAGGCGCTTCCCCTGATCGGTGCAGTACCGCTTCGCGGCGAGCCACGTGATCTGGACGGCGGGGCGTTGACCGCGGTCGTCGACCGCGACCCACCGGCTGCCCTTGCGAACGAAGCCCGCATGGTCTGGGTGGAGATCGAGCAGCAAGGCCCCGTCCTTCGCGACGACGTTGCGGTCGCGGACGTCGACCTCCTGGCGGCTCAACCACTCGACGAGCGAGGCGTTCGTGACCTCCGTGCGATCGAGAAAGAACGGCGAGACGCGCACGGTTCGCTTCGGTTGCTCGCGTTCGTAGATCTTGCGCGAGCAGTCACCCTTCGCGGCTCCGGCGACGTCGCGGCACAACTTGAAGGCGGCATCGATCTCGGTCGTCGTGCTGCCCATCTCGAACGTGCCGCCCGCGATCGAGACCATCCCCTCCGATACCTCGAGCGCCGCGTCGATCGCGGTATCGACGGCGATCATCGTGTCGACCGGCGCCGCATCGCGCGACACCTTGTCGACGGCGGGACTCGACGATCGCGTGGCGAGTACGGCGACGATGCCACCGACCACCACGATCCCGACGAGCGCCGGAACAACCAGCTTGGATCGCCCCGGCGCGTCCGCGATGCTGACCGGCGTCATCGGCGTGGGCGTCACTGGCGAGACGGTTCGGGGAATCTCGGTTGCCGCGACGGTAGCTGCCACCGCCGGCAGCGACGCGATCGAGGGTGCGTTGGGCGCGAGCGTGGCGACGAGCCCCGGATCCGCCTTGCGCGGTGCATCGAAGACGGGCGTGCTGGCGAGCGCATCTCGCATCTCGCGTGCGCTCGGATAGCGGTCCACGACATCGCGAGCGAGCGAGCGACGCAGGATCGGATCGAGCGCCGGGGGCAGGTCGCCTTTCAACGTGCTCGGCTCGCGGCGAAAGTCGCCGGCGAGCACCTTCGACACCACCTCGGGAAACGTCTCGGCACGAATCGGTGGAACCCCGGTCAGCATCTCGAACAGCGCCGCGCCCATCGAGTACACGTCGCTGCTCGCAGTCACGTTCTTCGAGTCGGTGAGCTGCTCGGGGCTCATGTAGAGCGGCGTCCCCATCAGCGACCCGGTCCTGGTCATGCTGTGGTCGCCGAGTGCCTTCGCGATCCCGAAGTCGACAACCTTCAGCTGATCCTTGCCATCCGCCGTGGTGGTGACGAACAGGTTCTCGGGCTTGATGTCGCGGTGGATGAAGCCCTTGGTGTGCGCGAACGTGAGGGCATCCAGTGCCTGGATCGCGAGGTCGATCGCACGCGTCGTCGTCATGTCTCCGGCGCGAACGATGTCGTCGACGCTGCGACCGGCGAGCAGCTCCATCTCGAGATAGGGAGTGCCGTCGGTATCGCGGCCGAGATCGCTGACGACGACGATTCCCGGATGGCGCAACGACGCGGCGTGCTGCGCCTCGCGCTCGAAGCGCGTCGCGATCTCGGGGTTCGCCGCAAACTTCGCGTGCACCATCTTGAGGGCGACCTCGGTGCCTAACGTGCGGTGCCGCGCGCGATAGACCGCACCCATTCCACCGACGCCCAGCAACTGCACGATGTCGTACTTGCCTGCGACCGTCTTGCCGACGCGCCGTGCGGGACACTCGTCGGATCCTCGACGGTGGTCCTGGTCGCACAGCTTGCAGCTCGCCAGCTCGGTCACGAAGCACACCGTCGAACCATGCGCGTCGTAGGTTCGCATGAATTACAGATGACTGCGTGAGACACTGAGCACGACGTGATGCCCGCGATCACCACGCTGACCCTCGCACGCTGGCTCGGTCCATGGGCGGATTCGAAGCGCGCCCCGGACGTCGCGATCACCGACGACAACCTCGATGGCATGCGCGTTCGCGTGTTCCGGCGCTCGCCAACCACCATACCC
>JACCYD010000015.1 GCA_013696695.1 Deltaproteobacteria bacterium
CTTCATCGTCGTCTCGCGCGGTGATCGGAAGTACCTGCGCGGCTCGCGCGACGCCACGAGTGCGCACGAACCCGCTCGCACGCTGCTCGGCAGGACCACGCCGATCGTCGGGCGCGATCGCGAGCTCGCCACGCTCGCAGGGATGTGGGAGGAGTGTGCGGACGATCGGGTCGCGCGCGCCGTGCTGATCACCGCGGCGCCTGGAGCGGGCAAGTCGCGGTTGCGGCAAGAGCTCGTCCGCCGGGTGTTGCAACGGGACGAGCACACCGAGCTGCTCGTGGGGCGCGGCGACTCGCTGCGTGCCGGCTCGCCGTTCGCGATGGTTGCCGATGCGATCCGCCGGGTCGCGGGTGTTCGCGAAGGCGACGAGCTCGACACCCAACGTGCGGCGCTGCGCGCACGCGTCGAGCGGCACGTCCCCGTTGCACAGATCGAGCGCATCACCCACCTGCTCGGCGAGATCACGAGCGTGGTGTTTTCATCGGACGCGAGCGACGTGTTGCGCGCGATCCGTTCGGACCCGCAGGCGCGCGGCGATGCGATGCGCACCGCATGGGTGGACTGGCTCGCAGCCGAGTGCGAGCACCATCCCGTGCTGCTCGTGCTCTAGGATCTGCACTGGGGTGATCGGCCGACGATCGACCTCGTCGATGCCGCGTTGCGCGAGCTCGCACAGGCGCCGTTCATGGTCGTCGCACTCGCGCGCCCCGAGGTTCACGATCAGTTTCCACGGCTGTGGAGCACGCGCGACCTGCAGGAAATCCGGCTGCCGCAGCTGACTCGAAAGGCCAGCGAACGGCTCGTGCGCGATCTGCTCGGCACGGAGGTCACGCCGGGGACGGTCGAGCAGATCGTCGATCGCTCGGCCGGCAACGCGTTCTTCCTCGAGGAGCTGATCCGCGCGGTCGCCGAGGGTCACGGCGATCGGCTCCCGGATTCGGTGCTCTCGATGTTGCAGCTCCGGCTCGACGCACTCGGCCCCGACACGAAGCGCGTGCTGCGCGCCGCCAGCGTATTCGGGGAGGTGTTCTGGCGCGATGGCGTCGCGGCCCTCGTCAACCAGGATCCGCGCGACCAGCTCGCGATCCTCGTCGAGCGAGAGCTCGTGGCGAGCTCGCCGGACTCGCAGCTGCCTGATCAGATCGAGTACGTGTTCCGCCACGACCTGATCCGCGAGGCTGCGTTCGTGATGATGGAGGCCGGCGATCGCGTGCTCGCACACCGGCTCGCGGGCGGGTGGCTGGTCGCGCACGGCTACACGGATGCGGTCTCGCTCGCAGGTCACTTCTCGCTCGGCGAGGAGCCAGCGCGTGCGGCCGAGCAGTACGCGCGCGCGGCGCAGCAGGCGATCGCCGGCAACGACACCGAGGCAGTGCTCTCGCATGCGGAGCGCGGGCTCGCGTGCAATCCGACGGGTGCCGTGGCGGTGTTGCTGCGAATCGCGCTGGCAGAAGCCCACAACTGGCGCGGCGAGCACACGCAGGCGATCGAGGTCGGTCAGCAAGCACGGGTCGACGTGGTGCGGGGCAGTCGCGAGTTTTACTGCGCCACCGACGAGGTGTTCTACGGCGCGGGACGTTCGGGCAACCTCGGGCTCGCGATCGGGATGGTTCACGAGATGACCGCATCGGTCGCCTCGCCCGATGCCGCGAGGCAACAGGTTCGCAGCGTCGCGCGCGCCGCGATCGTGATGCTGCGGTTCGGACCTCCCGGCGCAGGCGCCGCGCTCGTGCAACGCACGGAGGAGCTCGCCGCACGGCTCCCGATCGACATCGGTACCGAGCAGCGCCTGCATTCGCTGCGCGCGATGGCCGCGCGTGCTCGCGGTGACGCGGGGCGTTGTCTCGAGGAACACGAAGCCGGGCAGCGTGCCTGTGAGGCCACCCACAACCTGCGCGAGCTCGCGTTCAACTACCTGTCGTACGGCGGCTGCCACGGCGAGCTCGGTGCCCCCGATGTCGCGCTCGCGCTGCTGCAGCGCGGCATCCAGATCGCCGAGCGTGTCGGCGCGACCACCGTGACGCCGCTGTTGTGGTTCTCGATGGCGATCTCCGCGTTCGACCTGCGGCAGTTCGACGACGCGCGTGCTCACGGAAATCGCGCGGCCGCGCTGGCGCACGAAAGCGACCTTACCGCCGAGGGACTCGCCCGCTGGCTGCTCGCACGTACCGCGCACGCACAGGGAGACCTCGACACGGGCGAGCGCGAGATCACGACGGCGCTGGAGAAGCTCTCCACGCTCTCGCGGTACCGCGCTCTCGCACTCGCCACCAAGGCACAGCTGTTACTCGGCCGCGGTGACATCACGGGTGCGCGAGCGACGGCCGCCGAGGCGATGGCGTCGATGCGGCCGGACGACGGCTTCGAGGAGGGCGAGAGCTTCGTCCGCCTCGTAGAGATCCAGGCACTCGAAGCCTCCGGCGATCCGTCCGCACGCGCAGCGACGCAGGCCGCGATCACGCGCCTCGAGACGCGCGCGTCGCGGATCGAAGAACCGTGGCGCACGAGCTTCCTCGCGAAGCCCGACAATGCGGCCACGCTCGCGCGGCGAGGCGTGGAATGAAAGGCGGTCCGCTGCCGTCGGGGGCGTCCATCGCGTAGGTCCCTCGCCGCGATCGCTCAGCTGCGCGGGCGCGTGATGCCGAACTGCTTCAAGCGGGCGAGCAGGGTGCCGCGCGAGATGCCGAGCTTCTGTGCGGCGCGCGTCTGATTGCCGCCGCAGGACTCGAGGGTCTCGACGATGCGGCGACGCTCGAGCGACTCGACGTCGGCATGGAGCGAGCCCGCCGATGCAGCCGCCTCGGCAAGCGGCGCGAGCTGCAGATGCTCCTCGTCGATCTCGTCTTCGGGGCAGATCAGCGCGGCGCGATCGATCACGTTCTTCAGCTCGCGGATGTTGCCGGGCCAGGTGTGTTGCTCGAGCCGAGCGAGTGCGGCGCGCGACAGGCGCAGCGTACGGCCGGTCTGCGTGCTCGCCTCGGCGAGGAAACTGCGCGTCAAGCCGGCGATCTCGCCGCCGCGTTCGCGGAGCGATGGAATGGAGAGCGTGACGCCATTGAGGCGGTAGTAGAGGTCCTGACGGAACCGACCGGCCGTGACCTCGGCGGCGAGGTCGCGGTTGGTTGCCGAGATGAAGCGAACGTCGATCGCGCGCGGCTCGAGCGCACCTACGCGCTGCACCTTCTTGTCCTGCAGCACGCGGAGCAGGCGCGCCTGAAGCCCGAGTGGTAGCTCGCCGATCTCGTCGAGGAACACGCTGCCGCCGTCGGCCATCTCGAGCAGGCCGGGCTTCGCCTTGTCGGCGCCGGTGAACGAGCCCTTCTCGTGTCCGAACAGCTCGCTATCGAGCAGCGCCTCGGTGAAGCCGCCGCAGTTGAGCTTGAGCAGCGGCCGCCCGACGCGCTTCGACTTCGCGTGCAGCCGCTCGGCGAAGACTTCCTTGCCGACACCGGTCTCGCCCTGGATCAGGACGGAGATGTCACCTGGCGCGACACGCTCGAGCAGTCGCTCGACGCGGGCCATCGCGTTGCCCTCGGGCTCGCGAACGATGGCGACCGGGCTCTCGAGCGCAGTCTCGCCGCGCAGCAGGATCAGCATCACGGAGCCGAGATCGATGACCTCGCCGGGTGACAGCTCGGCCCACTCGCCGGGCTCGAGTGCACGGTCCGCGACGCGCGTGCCGTTCGCGCCGCCGAGATCCTTGATGCGAACGTTCGGGCCGATCGACAGCAACGCGTGCTTGCGCGAGATCGACGCATCGTCGATGCGGATGTCTGCCTCCGCACCGCGGCCGATCACGAGGTCACCGACGCGCGGCAACGCGAACAGATCCACGAGTCCCTCACCGACGACCCGCAACGCGAGCCCGTGACCACCTTTGATCGGGCGCGCGAGCGTGACCGCATCAGGTGGGATCGAGTCGCGGCTCACGACCGTATTAGACCGTTCACATGACCTGCGAACCAGTGCTCCAACCGCTTAGCGATCGAGTGAGCAGATTGTTCAGACCTTGAACAACGGCCCGTGGGACCGGTTGCAACTGTTCGGAAGTGCTGTGGTTCGCGGTTGGCGCGGCAGCTGCTCCTGGGAAAGGCTCAACCAAGGAGCCCTTCCAGATGAACATGTCTGCCCTCGTCGATCTCGCCGGAACCGGAGCCACCTGGATCCTCTACCTCCTGATCGCGCTGTCGGCGATCCAACTCGCGGTGATCATCGAGCGCGGCGTCGTCTTCTACCGTACGCGCACGCCGAGCTCGCAGCGCAAGCGAGTGCGCGACGCGCTCGCGAGCGGCAACATGAAGACCGTCGCGCTCACGGTCGCCGATGGCACGTCGCTCGAGGCGCGCGTGATCGCGGCCGGCGCCGCCAGCGCGGATCGCGGTTGCGAGGCGGCCGACGAGATGATGCACAGCAGGCTCGTCGAGGAGAAGCTGCAACTCGAGCGCGGGCTGTCGTTCCTCGGCACGCTCGGTAACAACGCTCCGTTCCTCGGCCTGTTCGGCACCGTGCTCGGCATCATCCACGCGATGGCCGACATGTCCGCGGCCGCCGGTGGTCAGGCGTCGCGCGCG
>JACCYD010000016.1 GCA_013696695.1 Deltaproteobacteria bacterium
GGACCGAGCGCGTCGTCACCCAGTAATTCGCTCGCAGAAGCACGCTTGCCTCTCGCCGGCCGCGCTTGCATGGTGTGGCCGTGCAGCCAGTTCGGGCGCCCGCGGTAGCAGGGATGTTCTATCCGGAGAGCTCTGAGGAGCTCGCCCGGGTGATCTCCGAGTTGCTCGCCGGTGCGCATGCCGTACCCGGGCCATGTCCGAAAGCGCTGATCGTCCCGCATGCGGGCTACGTCTACTCGGGCGCGATCGCGGCGGCGGCATTCGCGCAGATCACGGCGCACGCGGCTCGGATCCGACGCGTGATCCTCGTCGGTCCGGCGCATCGCGAATTCGTCGACGGCCTCGCGTGGCCCGATGCCGCGAAGTTGGGGACGCCGGTTGGCGACGTCGAGGTGGATGTCGAAGCGATCGAACAGCTCATCTCGCCGACCGACGACGCGCCGGTCGTCGCGGGGCTGCCGCGGATCGCGGCGAATGCGCGGGCACACGCGCGCGAGCATTGCCTCGAGGTGATGTTGCCGTTCCTGCGGCAGCTCGTACCGCACGCGAAGATCGTTCCGCTGATCGGCTCGCGCGCGACGCCGGAGCAAATCGGGCGCGTGCTCGACGCCTTGTGGGGTGGAGCGGAGACCCTGATCGTGATCAGCTCGGATCTCTCGCATCACCTGACCTACGACGCGGCAGCCACGCAAGACGCGGGCACCGCGGCGCGGATCCTCGCGCTCGATGCCACGCTCGAGGGCAGCGATGCGTGTGGTGCGATCGGGATCGATGGCTTGCTGTGGCTCGCGCGGCAGAAGCAGCTCCGCGTCGAGCAACTCGACCTGCGCAACTCGGGAGACACGGCGGGCGGCCACGATCGTGTCGTCGGCTACGGCGCGTTCGCGTTCTACGAGGCCTCGTGAGCGGACATCCCGAACGTGGCGCGACGCTCGCCCGGTTTGCACGCGGGTGTGTTCGCGAGCGGCTCGGTGCCGATCGCATCGCGCCGCCGGATGCCGCGTGGTGCAACGAGCTGGCCGCCACGTTCGTGACGCTACGGTTTCGCACCGGGGCGCTGCAGGGCTGCGTCGGCACGATCCGCGCGCATCGCAAGATCGTCGACGATGTCGCCTACAACGCGGTCGCCGCGGCGACGCGCGACCTGCGCGGGATCAACCTCACGCTGCGCGATGTCGATCAGCTCGACGTCGAGATCTCGATCCTGTCGGCGCTCGAGGAGATCGCGCAGGGCACCGAGGCCGAGATGTGGTCGCGGATCGCGGTCGGCGACGGCGTCGTGCTCGAAGACGCGACCCATCGCGGCGTGCTGTTGCCGATCGTGTGGGAACGCGTGCCGACGGTCGAAGCGTTCGCAGTCGCGCTCAAGCAGAAGGCCGGGGTGCCGAGCACGTACTGGAGTGACGACATGAAGTTGTGGCGCTACACCGTCGAGCATCACGTCGATCGCGCGCCTGCATGACCGATTCCGAATTTCCTGCACGCTGGTGGCACGCCACCGACGACGGCCGCATCCAGTGCGACCTCTGCCCACGCGACTGCAAGCTGCAAGACGGTCAGCGCGGCATGTGCTTCGTTCGCCAACGCGTGGGTGATCGGATGACGCTGACCACGTACGGGCGGTCGTCGGGCTTCGCGCTCGATCCGATCGAGAAGAAGCCGCTCAACCACTTCTATCCCGGCACCAGCGTGCTGTCGTTCGGCACCGCGGGTTGCAACCTCGCCTGCAAGTTCTGCCAGAACCACGACATCTCGAAGTCGCGCGAGATGGATCGGTTGACCGATCGCGCTTCGCCGGAGGCGATCGCGAGCGCAGCGCAGCGCGCCGGTGCGCACAGCGTCGCGTTCACCTACAACGATCCGACCATCTTTGCCGAGTACGCGATGGACGTCGCCGATGCGTGCCACGCCGTCGGCATCAAGACCGTCGCCGTCACCGCCGGCTACATTCACGCCGAGCCACGCCGGGACTTCTACGCGAAGATCGATGCGGCGAATGTCGATCTCAAGGCGTTCACCGACGAGTTCTACTTCAAGCAAACGGCGGCACACCTCGAGCCGGTCAAGGACACGTTGCGCTACCTCGTGCGAGAGACCTCGGTGTGGACCGAGATCACGACGCTGCTGATCCCCGGGCTCAACGATTCCGATGGCGAGCTCCACGAGCTGGCCGCGTGGGTCGCCTCCGACCTCGGCGTCGACGTGCCTCTCCACTTCTCGGCGTTTCATCCCGACTACAAGATGACGGACCGCCCGAAGACGCCGCCGGAGACGCTGACACGGGCACGGGCGATCGCGCGGTCGTACGGACTACGGTACGTCTACACCGGCAACGTGCACGATGCCGAGGGCGATCGCACGTCGTGCCCGTCGTGCAACGTCGCGGTGATCGAGCGCGACTGGTACGAGATTCTGTCGGCGAACCTCGAGCGCGGCGCGTGTGGCTCGTGCGGCGCGACGATCGCGGGCCGGTTCGGCGACGCGATCGGCACGTACGGGCGCAAGCGGATGCGCGTCGTCATCTGACCGTTAACGGTGGGGTAAGCGCTGGGTCGCGATGCTCGCGCGACCCAGCGCGCGGTGTATCGTGGTTGGCCCATGCGAACGTTCATCGTCCTGTGCACGCTGGTCGGCTTGACCACGGGTGCGCTCGCTCAGCCCGCACCCAAGAAGGAAGAGCCCAAGAAAGAGGAGAAGAAGCTCCCGCCTCGCGCGGACACCGCGATCATGAAGCTCGAGAAGGCGCACATCGCCGATATCAACAATCGCCCCAAGCTCGAGGAGCTGTGGAACGCGATGGTTCGCCTGGAGAGCTGGTACTTCATCTGGCGGCCCGACGACGGCGACGGGCATCCGCGCGTCGTCACTACCGAGGGCAAGAACTACGTCCAGTGCTTCACCGATCGCGGGCAGGCCGAAGAGATGGCGACCTCCAACGGGCTCGACAAGTCAGCGGTGCGTGCATTTCCGGTCGCGAAGGCCGTGAAGATGCTTGCCGAGTTCGCGCAGGACGAGATTCGAGAGAGCGTGTGGGACGACGGTCGGATCAACAACGCGATGACGATGCCGCTCAAGAACTACCCCGACATCTACACCTTCTTCTTGAAGAAGAAGCCGTAGTCACTTCACGACGCCGCTGCCGCTCGCATCGTCGGGCGGCGACAGCGTGACCGCGTAGACGATGATACCGGTGATCAGCGCCGCGGCGGTGCCGCCGATCGCGTAGGTCTTCCAGCTCCGGTACCACTTCGTCGGCGGGTCGTAGCGCAGTGGGATCTCGCGCGGTCGCGTCGGATCGGACCACGCGAGCACTTCGTTGCCGCGCTCGTCGTAGGCGCGAAGATAGAGCTCGACGGCGGTCGGCTTTGCCGCGCGGACCGGCGGGATGACGACGCGCTGTGGTTTCGGTGCGAGCTCGAGGTCAGATGCGCGCCACTGCGAATCGCCGCGCGCGCGCACGAACACTGTCGCGCGACGAAGAAACTGTTTCGGATCGGAGAGCACCTCGACGTCGAGCGGAATCGGGTCGGCCGTGGTCAACCCGGAAGGCCACGCGATGTCGACCTCCGGTGGGCGACGCTTGCGGCTGTCGGCGCGGGCGGCTTCGAAGATCTCGGTGATCGCGGGCTTGAGGCCGTAGGAGATCAAGTGGCCCGGCGCGAGGGCGAGCAGCATGTCGAACGCCGATCGCGCATCGGTTCCTTGATCCATGAAGCCGGCGACGATGCCGCGCAGCTCCCAGATCGCGACGTTGGTCTCGTGATCGAACGGTCGGATCTTGTCGGCGGCGGCGAACACCGCGGTCGCCTTGTCGGGATCCTGCGCGTCGACCGCGAGCTTCGCTTCGGTGACGAGCTTCGTGGTGTCGCCGCGCTGCGTGCAGGCGGTGCCGGACCAGTACTGCGTGGGGCCGCACGCGGGGCGGAGGGACTGCAGCGTGGCTGCCGGTTTGGCGCCACTGCAGGCGGCAATCGCGGCGACCGCGAGGAGGGTCGCTCGCATCGACTTGGACGCTAACACGCGGTGATCAGACTCCTGTTCACGTGCGGTGGTTAGCTCGCAGGAAACTCCAGGAGCCGGCAAGCCGCTTCGTTCGGCCCCATCAAACGGCTATTGGCCCAGCCAGATCAACCACCACAACGCCTTGAAAAGGCGTCGATAACTACCGCGTCTCCGGTGGCACAGGGGGTGCTTTGGGCCGCTGTGTAATCAACCTTCTCTCCCCTAAGTCAAAAGTAAAAAAAACCATGAAGACTCTCATCGCCGGTTTCGGTCTCGCTCTGCTCGGTTCTCAAGTTGTCGCCTGCGCGGACGCAGAGGGTGACACTGAGGAGTGTCTGCCCGGTGACATCGATTGCGCCGAAGCGGGCGGTGGCGGCAAGGAAGACGCATTTGGCGGCGCGAACGATCCCGCCAAGATGTCTCAGCGCCTGAACTACCGCCTCGCCGAGCTGCCGAAGTCCGGCAAGCGGACGAAGCCGGCATGGAAAGACACGCACCCCGCAGCAGTCGGCAAGGCGCCGGTCGCGTGGGCCGATACCTACTGGCCGACCATCGAAGGCGGCCACAACACGCGCTTCCAGGGCGCGAGCGAGAAATCTCCGATCGAGAAGTACGACGCCGCGTTCAACAACGCGCCGGGTTGCGCCACGCAGCCGTCGTCGACTTTCGGTGCGACCGCCAAGGCCGAGTGGGACACGTACCTCCAGTGCGCGGGCCCGGCGACCAAGTGGCAGAGCGAAGAGTTCCAGAGCGCCGGCGAGACGCACGACGGCATCGATAACGACAACGACGGCAAGACGGACGAGCTGGGGCCGGATGGCAACGTCGACGGCATGGCGACCTGGTGGGGCAGCTGCCACGCCTGGGCGCCGGCATCGCTGATGCTCCCCGAGCCGCAGAAGTCGGTCACCCACAACGGCGTCACGTTCTCGGTCGGCGACATCAAGGCGCTGATGCAGAACATGTTCGACCGCACCGGCGCGATCATGGTCGGCGGCCGCTGCAACGCGAAAGAGATCAAGCACGACCCGACGATCTCGGCGAACGACCCGTGCTCGGACCTCAACCCCGGCGCGCTCCACGTCGTCGTCACCAACTTCCTCGGCATCAACAACCTGCCGCTCGTCGAAGACCGCACCGCGAACTTCGAGATCTGGAACCAGGCCGTGATGGGCTACGAGGTCACCAAGCAGGCCGAGATCAGCAACACCAAGGCGAACGAGTGCGTCGGCGCCGCGGCCAGCAACAAGTGGAGCTACAACACCAGCGCGAAGAAGCTGATGGAAGTCCGCATGACGGTCGATTACCTCACCGAGAGCGGCGCCGAAGCGGGCCCGGTTGGCTTCGAGGACAACCTCCGCCAGGACGACTACCACTACATCCTCGAGCTCAACGACCTGGGCAAGGTCATCGGCGGCCGCTACTGCACCGATAGCTCGAACGACCACGTCGACTTCCTGTGGGCGCCGACCGGCTCGTTCAGCCCGTCGAACCCGAGCGTCTCGGCGTCGCGGGTCAAGGAGCTGCTCGCCAAGGCATTCCAGGACGGCGGCACCGGCGGCCCGGAGAAGGTCTTCACCTCGACGGGCACGGCTTCGATTCCCGACAACAGCGCGACCGGCGCGTCGGTCGACGTTGCGGTCACCGGCCTCACGGGCAAGCAGTCCCTCGCGGTCACGGTCGACATCAAGCACACGTTCTCGGGTGACCTCACGGTCGAGCTCCTCCGCGACGGTACCAGCGTCAAGGTGCTCCGCCGCAACGCCGGTGGCTCGACCCCGAACATCAGCGAGACGTTCGCACTCTCGGCCAACGAGGTCGGCGCGGTGCTGAATGGCAAGTACACCCTCAAGGTAGTCGATAACGCCGCGCAGGACGTCGGCACCATCAACAGCGTCAAGCTGGCGTTCACCGCAGCTCTGTAAGCTTCGCACCTGAAGTCCTCGCCCTCTCGGTCTCCGAGGGGGCGTTTTCGTTTTTCGGGGCCTCTCTGGCGAGCCGGGCGTTGGATTTACGACGGCGGTCGTGCTGCACTTCCGTCGTGCGCTACCTGAGGACGCTGGCAGTGATCACCTTCGTCGGTTCTGTCGCCTGTGGCGGTAAGAAGGGCGACGATTCGAAGCAGCCGGTGACCGATCGGCTGACAGGCCTTCACGCCTCGGCCGACACCGTGCTCGACGAGCTCGTGCAGCTCGAGACCAAGAAGGACGTCACCTGCTGGACGAGCTTCAGGCAGCTCGACTGGTTCATCGCCGAGAAGAGCTATAGCGAGTTCGGCACGCTCGCGAAGATCTCCGCGATGAAGGGGCTCGTGCGCGCGACCTGGGAGAAGGCATCGACGCTCGCGAAGGGCGGGGCGGTCAGCGACGCCGACATCAAGGCGGCGGCGAAGCTGCCCGACGTCAAGCTCTCGGGTCAGGTGCAGCAAAATCTGTCGACGTTCGCGAACGACATCGGCCTCAAGAACTTCACCGACTACCAGAAGACTGCCGAGCACACGCGCATGGTGCTCGCGGTGATCCAGGACGAGATGTACTCCACCGGCGGCGAGCCCACGCTCAAGCCGCTCGATCCGGCGGGCGTGCGTTCGCTCACCGACGCGGCCACCACACTGTCGCTGATGATGCTCAAGGAATCGGGCAAGGCCGCCGACGCGGCGAAGAGCACGATCATCGAAGGTCCGCACGTG
Organism: Deltaproteobacteria bacterium; assembly: GCA_013696695.1. Lineage (GTDB taxonomy): Bacteria > Myxococcota_A > Polyangia > Haliangiales > Haliangiaceae > JABFXX01. The sequence continues at coordinate 6,692 of JACCYD010000016.1, forward strand.
CAGACCGCCTACACGCTGCTGCTCGGCCAGCTCGCGCTGACCAACACGCCGCATCCGCTGAAGGCGTTACCGCCGGCGCAGATCGACGATCACCTCAAGCCGATCACCAAGAAGCTGATCGACAACAAGGTCGAGGCGCTGCTGGCCTTCAACAAGGGCACGCGCAACGTCACCCAGGATCTCAACAAGGTGACGCGCGTGCCGATCACCGACGACGGTCTCGCCGTGATGATGCGCGACGCACAATCGTTCGTGCACTTCGTCGCTGCCGGCTTCGAGCCGATGCAGGCCGACAACTATCTGTCCGACGGCTCGTTCGCGAAGACCAAGATGGCGCGCAAGTCGTACATCGACGAGACGTGGGCGCAGAACGTCGTGATGCAGCTGTTCCCGCACCACATGCACTCGAACGGCGACATCGACGTCAAGTTCGAGGTCAACCCGGGGCCGGTCAGCGAGAAGCCGCTCAAGGGCTTCTCGATCAAGATGCTCGATCACGAGATGAACGGCGTGCGCGATAGCGCGATTCACTGGATCGCGATGCAGAACGTGTGGAAGGAGCGCGCGTTCGCGATGGATCCGTTCGCAGCCGAATACGTCAGCGAGGTCGTCTCGATGATGGTGACGCTGTGGATCAAGCGGTCCGAGGCGATCGCGGCGGAGCTCGGCAAGAAGCAGATCGACGCGGATGTCGCGAACCGCGTGCGCAGCCGCGCGCACGTGATGGTGCCGCCGGCGGAGATGCAGTTCGCGGCCTGGACCGACGAGCGCAAGAAGCAGAAGCAGGCCGTCATCGCGTCGGTGCCCGCGGCGCTGTTCAAGGACACCTCGAAGACCGCCGGGCTGCCGACCAAGTTCGCGAAGTGGAATGTCGATCTCGACTCGGTCCAGGCGCACGTCGAGCCGGACCTCAAGAACCAGCCCGGACACGTCGGGCCGGACAAAGATCTGAAGAACCAGCCCGGACACGTCGGGCCGGACAAGGATCTGAAGAATCAACCGGGCCATGTCGCGCCGGACAAGGACCTCAAGGGACAACCTGGTCACGTCGCACCAGACAAGGACCTCAAGGGACAACCCGGTCACGTGGCGCCCGACAAGGACCTCAAGGGACAGCCCGGCCACGTCGCGCCAGACAAAGATCTAAAGAACCAGCCTGGTCACGTGGCACCGGACAAGGACCTCAAGGGTCAGCCCGGCCACGTCGCACCGGACAAGGATCTAAAGAAGCAGCCCGGCCACGTGGCGCCGGACAAAGACCTCAAGGGGCAGCCCGGACATGTCGCGCCGGACAAGGATCTGAAGAAGCAGCCCGGACACGTCG
>JACCYD010000042.1 GCA_013696695.1 Deltaproteobacteria bacterium
GTCTCGACCGCGTCGTAGAGCGGCTCCTGCGTCTCCTGGAGATCCTTGTTGTAGGCGAGCGGCAGCCCCTTGACGACGGTCATCAGCGTGACCCAGTCGCCGATGATCCGCCCGGTCTTCGCGCGCACCAGCTCCGCGAGATCGGGGTTCACCTTCTGCGGCATCAGCGAGCTGCCCGAGCAGTAGGCCTCGCCGATCTTGACGAACCCGAACTCCTGCGAGGCCCACAGCACGAGCTCCTCGCCGAGCCGCGACAGATGCACGTGGGCGAGCGCGCACGCGCCGACCAGCTCGATCGCGAAGTCGCGATCGCCGACCGCATCGAGCGAGTTGCGGGTGACCTGGGAGAAGCCGAGCCCGCGCATCGTGTGCTCGCGATCGATCGGCAACGTGGTCGCGGCGAGCGCCCCCGAGCCGAGCGGCGAGGCATCCGCACGCTTCGCGGCGTCGGAGATCCGCGCGTGATCGCGGGACATCATCGCGTCGTACGCGAGCAGGTGGTGCGCGAGGCGCGTCGGCTGCGCGCGCTGCAGGTGCGTGTAGCCGGGGAGCAACGTGTCGACGTGCGCGCGTGCCTGGACGAGCAGCGCGCGCCGCACCTGATCGATCCGCATGCACAGCTGCGCCGCGGCGGCACGGGCGTAGAGCTTGAGATCGGTCGCGACCTGATCGTTGCGACTCCGCGCGGTGTGAAGCCGGCGCCCCGCCTCGCCGATCTCGTCGACGAGCCGCGCCTCGACGTTCATGTGAACGTCCTCGAGCGCGTCGTCCCACGCGAGCTCGCCAGTCGCGAGGCGCGTCTCGACACGCGAGAGCCCTGCCGCGATCTCCTTCGCATCTGCGTCGGTGATCAGGCCGCGCGACGCGAGCATGTTCGCGTGCGCGATCGATCCCGCCACATCGTGCGAGAGCAGACGGTAGTCGAAGCCCACCGAGGCGTTCATTCGCGCGGCCGCTGGATCGAGCGCTCCGGAGAATCGTTTCCCGCGCGCTCCTTTCGGTCCCGACATGGCCGGCAGTACGCCAGCGCAGCGCACCGCGAGCAAGTGCCCTTGGGGGTATAAACACCGCATGACGCAGCGAGTGACGATTCCGACGACGACCGGCGAAGTTTCCGCGGTGTTGACGCTGCCCGCGGGCGATGCGAAAGCTCCCGCCGTGGTGGTGCTCCAGGAGTGGTGGGGCGTCAACGATCAGCTGCTCTCGATCGCGAGCAAATGGGCGGCGGCCGGTTTCGTCGCGATCGTGCCGGACCTCTATCACGGCAAGGTGATTCCGATCGGCAACGCCGACGAGGCCGGTGTGGCCATGAAGGCGCTCGACTTCGGCAAGGCCGTCGGCGAGATCGGCGCCACCGTCGCGTATCTCAAGGAGCACGCGCGCTGCACCGGCAAGGTCGCCGTCACCGGTTACTGCATGGGCGGCGCGCTCACGCTCGCGACCGCGGTCAACGTGCGTGGCCTCGCCGCGGCGGTGCCGTTCTACGGACTACCGGGCGATCTCGATTGGTCGAAGATCGATGTGCCGGTGCAGGCTCACTTCGCGAAGACGGACGATTGGGCCACGGTCGCCGGCGCCGAGAAGGTGAAGGCGGGCGTCAAGACGCCGATGCAGCTCCACGTCTACGACGCGCAACACGCGTTCTGTAACGATCAGCGTCCCGACGTGTACGACGCCGAGGCCTGCGCACAGGCGTGGGATCGCACCGTCGAGTTCGTGCGCGCACATACTGCGTAACCTCGAGCGCGGACCCCGCGGCGGGCCCAGCTTCCAACTCCCGATCCTGCTCCACGTCTACGACGCGCACGATCAGCGCGACGTGTACGACGCCGAGAACGCGTAGCTGCTCAGCTCGGCGGCGGGTTGATCGTGCCGTTCGCGGTCGCACCGCCGAACAGCTTGATCACGCCCGCGCTGCCACCGCCGCCGCCGCCACCACGATTGGTGGTGCCACCAGCCGCTCCGGCCCCGTCGACGCCGCCGTCGCCGCCATCGCCGCCAGTGCCACCAGACCCACCGCCGCCGACCAGGATGGGTGTGGGATCGGTGCCCGACGCTCCGATGCCGGCGGTACCACTGCCCTCGCCGCCACCGCCACCGTTGCTGAAGATGTTGCCGCCGTTCGAGAGCGTGGGTGCGTCGAGGCCGATCAAGCCGCCCGAACCGGCGCCGCCGCCGCCCGCCGATTGGCTGTCTACGTCGCCGCCGTCGCCGCCTGCGCCCGAGGTGTTGATCGTGCCGCCGGCGCCGAGCGTGATCGTGGTCTCCGCGATCAAGTAAAGCGCGCCGCCACCGTGGCCGCCGATCCCGGCCTTGGCCGCGACGCCGCCATCGGTGCCGTTCTGCCCTCGGCACCCACCTCGAAGGCTGGTGACCGCGACTGCGGCAGCTCCGGGGATGCCGTGGGTGTTCGCGACCGCGACACCGTCGCCCCCGACACCGCCGAGGGCTCCGAAGCTACCGCCGGCGCCACCTCCGCTCGTCAGCGGAGCCGTGCCCCCATCACAGGTGGCGCTGTTCGCGGCAGGGCCCGTCACGGTGGGCGAGGCGACATGACTCGCGCCATCGAGCGCGCCGTCGATCGTGATCGAGCCCGTGGTTGCGAGCAGTACAAGCGGCTTGCTACCCGTCACCCGCACCGTCACGC
>JACCYD010001379.1 GCA_013696695.1 Deltaproteobacteria bacterium
TACTCCAACTTCGGCTCGGTGCGGCACCCCGATGTCACGCGCATCCACCGCACGATCGAGATGGTGCGCGCCCGCCGCCCGACCCTCGAGATCGACGGCGAGATGCAGCCCGAGATGGCGCTCGACGCGGACCGTCGCCAGCAGGCGTACGGGTTCTCGCGGCTCACGCGCAGTGCGAACACGCTGGTGTTCAGCTCGCTCGCCTCGGGCAACGCGGCGTATCAGATCGCGAAGGCGCTCGGCGGCGCCTCGGCCGTCGGGCCGATCGTGCTCGGCGTCGGCAAGCCCGTCGCGGCGATGCAAAATGCCGCCACCGTCGAGGAGATCGTCAACATGACGTCGCATGTCGTGCTGCAGGCGCAACAGCAAGAACAGCTGCAGCAAAAGCGCGCCTGATGATCATCCCGATCGGGCTCGTCGCGTTGGTCGCGGTTGTCGTCATCGCCGAGCTCGGCCGCTTGCTCGTCGCGAAGCTGTTCGGATATCCGCCCGAGCGGCACGCGATCCCGATCATGAAGTTGCCCGGCATTCGCGGCACCACCGGCTTTCGACTGACCTTGATCCTTGCGGGCCCGGTCGCGGCGTATCTCGCGATCAGCATGCTCGCCTTCCTGCACTTTCGCAGCGCCGGTTTCGCCGTGGCCGCGTCGGCGCGCACCGTCGGCACCACGGTCGAGACCTTCGACGCCGTGTCCAAGCTCCAACCTGGCGACGTCATCCTCGAGGTCGACGGCAACACCTTCATGGGCAGTGCGGCCGAGCTGGCCGCTCAGGTCGAGGCGCGCAACGGCGCGGCGGTCGCACTCACCGTCGAGCGAGATGGTGCAAAGCAGACGGTCACGATCCAGCCGAAGAAAGCGCCCGATGGTCGCTGGCGACTCGGCGTCACGCTCGACCCCAGGGTCAAGAGCACGTCAGCCTCGCTGAAGCGCGCGATCGTGTACCCGATCGACACCACCATCGCGATCGCGTCGGGTCTCGTCGCGCTGTTCAAAGGCTCGGAGGACGACGATGCCGGAGGTCCGGTGCGGATCGCCGCGGAGTTTCGCTCCGAAATGTCGACATCGGCGTTCGAGTCGACCACCAGCATCGCGATGTTGCTCGGTGTCTACGCGCTGCTCGCGCTCGCGCTGTTCGATCTCGTGCGCGTGCTGCTGCTGGTCCTGTTTCGAAGCTGAGGATCTCGCCTACGGTCGCAGCGTCCGGATGATGGCGTCCCACGCGCCGCCGAGCTCGACCGTGCACCGCCTGTCGGGATCCGGTTCGAGCATCGAATGCAGCAGATCGTCGAGGAGCTCGGGCACCGCCGGCATGATCGTGCGCAGACGTGGTGGCGACGCGAGCTTGGATTCGATCAGGTCGGAGATCGCGTGAGAGATGTACGGTGGACGTCCCGCCACCATCTCGTAGCCAAGCATGCCGACCGTGTAGAGATCGGACCGCCAATCTCCGGCGCCGACCATGATCTGCTCCGGCGCGAGATACAACGGGTTGCCGTGGAGATGCTCCTCGTCGTGCATCGCACTGGTCCCGAGGCCGATCAGGACCGGACCCTCGTCACGCAGGATCACCTTGTGAGGGTTCAACTGCAGGTGAGGCGTGCTCCGCGGGATGTGCTGGACGACGATCCTGACGAGCGCCGCCGTGAGGCAGGCGGCCTCGAAGAGCGGAAGACTTCCGGTGCGAAGCCGCATCGCGAGTGTGTCACCCGCGACCAACTCCATGACCATCCCGATCTGTCCTGACTCCCCGAGGACGAGCTCGTGGATCTGCGCGATCCCCCACCGCTCGCCACGCAGCGCTTCGACCACGTCACGGGCGCGCTGGACTCGCCGCGTGTCGCGCCAGATCTTGATCGCGTATCGCCGGCCTTGCTTGGTCGCTTCCCAGACCTCGCCGGAAGAGCCGCTGCCGAGTGGCTCGGTCAGCTGATAGTCACCGAGCCTCCGTTCTGTCATCGGTGCGCTCAGTATTCTAGCTGGAGCTGCGGGAGCACGCGACGCTGCCACTCGGCGGCGTAGTGCCCGAGTCCGCCGCCTCTCAGATCGAGGAACTCGAGCTGACCGGTGAGCGGCGATTTCGAGACCATGTCGAACAGGCGGTCGGCGAAGCGGGCGTTGCGAAGCCGAAGCCGCCGCAACGCCGGCAGCTCGAGCGAGCCGTCGAACAACAGCGAGAGATCCTCGCTCGTGCATTCGCTTTGCAGCCCGAACACCAGCTCGAGCTCGACCAGCGCCGGCCATTCGCCGTCGATCACCGATCGCACCGTCTCGGGCCGCATGTTGGTGGTTTGCACGACCAACCGGCGGAGCGGGCAGCCGCAGCGTGCCGAGCTCGAGTCGGTTGCTCGATGCCAGCTCGAGCTCGAGCAAGCGCGGAAACCGGGTGCTCAAGAATCGGAGGTCGCCGAGGTCGTGGAAATACAGTTGCTCGGCATCTCGTGCACCGCCGAGCGAGAGGCGCGTCAGCGGCGGTGGACGCTCGACGTGCGCCAGCAGATCGAGCCACATCGCGAAGTCGCTGCCGGGCGCCTCCGGGACCTCGAGCGATCGCAACAGCCGGCTCGAGGGATGCTGGAGCAACTGCCACGGCAGGTCGTCGTGGATGCGCACGGTCGCGTGGGCCGCGTCGATGAACCCACGCTGCCAGTGCAGCGTCAGCCCGGCCGTCGCGAGCGGCCCGAGAAACGTTTCTGCGCGCTCGCTCATCATGCGCTCGACATCGCGCGACCGCGCCGGATCCTGTTCGGCACGCAACGCGAGTGCGATCAAGGCACCCCGCGGATGACCGCGTTGCTCGAGAAAATCGGCGTACACCGACCAGGTCGCGAGATCGTCCGGATCGTCTCGCAGGATGTCCTCGAGCGCGGGCGCGGCAGGCTCGACGGGCATGTCCTCGCGCTGCGAATCGACGACGCGACGCCAGCCACCGGCGAGCAGCGTGCGCTGGTACCCGCGATACGCCGCGCGAGCGGCTTGCTCGTCCTCGATCACGCCGTGAATCGCCTCCGGGTAGCGGATGCCCGACTCGATCGGCACGCGCATCCGCTCGGTGGGTGGAGGAACCGGGTCGGCCGTCTTCCACCGCCGCGTGGCGAACGCGACCTCGTGCTCCGAGTACTCGAGCCAGAGCTCGCAGACTTCGTCACCGAACACGTAGCGCGCCATCGGATCGAGTCAGGTCGGCCACGATCGCGAGCTGCTGATCGGCTCGAGGCGCTCTCGAATCGTCGCCTGAACCCGCTCGTCCATCGAGGGCAGCATGCCATGGGCGTTACTAGGCGGATCGACGGAGCGAGTGACCCAGCCGCTCGAGCTGCGTGCGTGGTGGATCCGTCCTTGCACTGTGCGGCCACGCAGGACGGATTCCCGTCGTACGCGCACTAACCCCACGAACCCACGATCGCTCCCGCGAGGGAGCCGCTAGCTCGGGCGCCGGCGCCCGAGTTGGGCGGTCCTGCCCATCACGACTCAGCGCGACCACCTCGACGTGGTTGTCGCGAGACACTTACGAAGGAGCCTGACTGACATGTTGCGACCCTTGACGATGACAATGGTGGGCCTGCTGGCCGTTGGTGCCTGCAGCAAGAAGGAAACCCAAGAGACGTTCACCGCGAAGGTCCCCGAGCCGACCAAGGCCGAGGCCAAGGCTGCGGCCGACGACCCGGTCGCAGCGGTCGGTGTGGCGGCAGGCGGGGTCCAGCGTGACGCAGCCGACGGTCCCGCTGCTGTGGTCACCGCGGCCACGGGCACTGTCGAGGTGCGCCGGCTCGGCGAGACCACGTACAGCGCCGCGAAGGCCGAGACCAAGCTCTGGTCAGGCGATGCGATCCGGACCGGCGAGGCTTCGATGACCACGATCGCGCTCGCCGATGAGAGCGTGATGGAGGTCTCCGAGGTCAGCACGGTGGCGATCGCGAGCCGCGAAGGCAGCGCGGATCCGGCGTCGTCCGC
>JACCYD010000113.1 GCA_013696695.1 Deltaproteobacteria bacterium
AGCGCGCCGTCGGGGAACTTCTCGTTGAGCTGCTGGTAGGCGCCGATCGCCTTCTCCCAGTCCTTGAGGTTCGAGTAGCACTGCCCCTTGAAGTAGATCGCGTCGTCGGCGCGATCGTGCGTGGGGAAGCTGGTGTGCAACCGCTTGAAGATGTCGACCGCGTCGTTGTAGCGCGCGGCTTCGAACGCCTGCGAACCGAGCTTCCACAGGTCGTCGGGCGACGTGTTGGTGCCGGGCTTGCCGCTCTCGAGCTGACCGAGGCGTTGCTCGAGGCTGTCGTTGGCCTTCTTGTACGCGTCGAACGCAGCCTTCAGCTCTGCGTAGTTGTGGTTGAGCGCGGCGAGCAGACCGTTCGCCGTTTGCACGTCCTTGCGGACCGTGTCGACGTCAGCGCCGAGATCCGCGCTGTTGCGCTTGAGCACCTTGGTGGCGTCCTCGAGCACCTTGTTGAGCTGCAGGATCTTGCTGTCGAGCTCGGCCTGCTTCGCGCCGATGCCCTCCTGGAGCGTCTTGACGTCTTTTTGCAGCTTCTCACCCTCGCCCTTGGTGGTGAACCAGAAGCAGCCGGACAGGAGCATTGGAAGGATCAGCAGTCGCGTCATCGCATCCTCACTTCCACTGGAATTCGCAACGGCGATCTTTGTCGTCGCCGAGGCCGGTGGAGGTCGTCTCGCCCTTCGGCACGACCTGCATGCGCGCGGGGTCGGTGCCGAGGCGCGCCAGGTAATCCGCGACCGATTGTGCGCGGCGCTCCGAGAGCGCGATGTTGTACTCCTCGGTGCCCGAGGAGTCGGTGTGACCGACGACCATCACGGACTTGGTCTTCGCCTTCTCGAGGCACTGGCCGTTCGCATCGAGGCGATCGCGTTCGCTCTGCTTGATCGTCGCCTCGTCGAACCCGAAGTACACCGTGGCGAGGGTGCACCCGACATCGCCGGGATTGGACGCCGCACCAGCCTTCTTGCAGAAGCCACCGACGCAGTCTTCGTCGTCGGCACACTCGGTATCCGACGTACACTTGTTCGCGCGCTTGCACGCGCCGGAATCACACGCGCCACCTGGACCGCACTCGGAATCGGTCGCGCACGGCGTGCACTTGCCCGCCTGACAGACCTTACCGCCGGTGCATTGATCGTCGCGCTCGCAATCGGGCTCGGTGACGCACGCGTTTGCCTTGCACGTCTTGCCCTTCGGACATTGCGAGTTGTCTTTGCACTCGACGCACTTGTTGTCGGAGCACACCAGACCGTTCTTGCAGTCCTTGTCGCCTTTGCACCCAGGCTTCTTGGGCGGATCACTGCAGGCGAACCCGATCACCAGGCCAGCCACGGCGACGAGGATCGCTCCGAGTCTCATGGCGGGACCCTAAAAGGAGGGGGCAGGAAGCGCAAGCGTATGGGTCAATTCCGTGGATCTGGTACGTTTCGAGGCGTCATGGCGCGCCACACGATCCTCGTCATCGACGACGAACCGAACATCCTGACCACCGTTCGTCGCGCCCTGGAGATCGAGGGCTTCCGTGTCGAGGTCGCCGGCAACGGGCAGCTCGGCCTGGCCAAGGTCGTCGAGCACGACATCGATCTCGTCCTGCTCGACGTCATGATGCCCGGCGAGAGCGGGCTGGAGACGCTGCCGAAGATCCGCGTCGCCAGCCCCGATACGGTGGTCGTGATGATGTCCGGCAACGCCTCGATCGAGACCGCCGTGCAGGCCACCAAGTCCGGTGCGCACGACTTCGTCGAGAAACCGTTGTCGGGCGACAAGCTGCTGCTCACCGTCGAGAACGCGCTCAAGTTCGCGAAGCTGCGGCACGAGAACCAGAAGCTGCGGGCCCGCGCGCAGACCGACTTCGCGATGATCGGCAGGGGCGGGGCGATGCGCGCGATCTTCGAAAAGGTCGCGAAGACAGCGCCAACCACGGGCCGCGTGCTGATCACCGGAGAGAACGGCACCGGCAAGGAGCTGGTCGCGCGCGCGGTCCACGAGCACAGCAAGCGCGCGGACGGGCCGTTCGTGAAGCTCAACTGCGCGGCGATTCCATCGGAGCTCATCGAGAGCGAGCTGTTCGGTCATGAAAAGGGCGCGTTCACGGGGGCCACGCAGCAGCGCCGCGGAAAGTTCGAGCTCGCCGATGGCGGCACGCTGTTCCTCGACGAGATCGGGGACATGACCCCGAACGCGCAAGCCAAGGTGCTGCGCGTCCTGCAAGAAAACGAGCTCGAGCGGGTCGGTGGTGGCGAGACCATCAAGGTCGACGTTCGCGTCGTCGCCGCGACCAACAAGGATCTCTCCGTCGAGATCGCGGCGAACCGGTTTCGCGAAGATCTCTATTATCGCCTCGCCGTGGTCCCCATCGAGCTGCCGCCACTACGTGGGCGTCGCGAGGACATCCCACAGCTCGTCGAGCATTTCCTTCATCAGGTGTGCGTCGACAACATGCGCAGGCAGAAGAAGGTCGCGCCGAGCGCGATGACGCTGATCATCCAGCACGAGTGGCCGGGCAACGTGCGCGAGCTCAAGAACGTCGTCGAGCGCCTCGCGATCCTGACCGGCGATCAAGAGGTGATCACCGAGGCGGACGTCGGCGATGCGCTGCCGAGAGTCAAGGCGGTCAAGGCCGAGTTCTCGCGCGGCACGCCGTTCAAGGATCTTGTGGCGGCGGCGGAGCGCGAGATCATCATGGCCGCTCTCGACGCCAACGATCACCACGTGTCGAACACCGCGCGCGAGCTCCAGCTCGAGCGCAGCCATCTCTACAAGAAGATGCGCGCGCTCGGCATCGATCATCGTGCCGACGAAGAAGCAGGCTAAGGCTTCGCGCTCGGACTGATCGACGGATACAGCACGCGGCCGCGAACCGCAGTGCCCGCGACGTCGGGCTCCTGCTTGCTGAGGTCGCGCCAGGTGGCCGCAAATGCCCCGGGGAGGCCGATCACCGAGGGACTCGTCTGAT
>JACCYD010000151.1 GCA_013696695.1 Deltaproteobacteria bacterium
GATGTCGGCCGCGTTGATCCGCGCCACGCCGCGATGGTCGACATCGGAGATCCACATGGCGGACTCGATCGAGTGGGTCACCGCGGACTCGGACCGCGTCGTGGTCGGCAAGGTTGCCAAGGTCGTCCAGCGCAAGGCCGGGAGCGTGACCTGGCACGTTGTGACGATCTCGGCGGCGACACCGACCCAGACCAAACACTCGAACTCGAGACGTCGCTCGGGAGTCCGGCGGGCAGGGTGCTCGACGTCCACCACGTCCCGTGATCAGACGCCGTCGCAGGCGCGCAGGCAGGAGTCGGTGCCGCTGACGGCGTCGGCCTTGCACCAGCCGTCGGCACATTGATCGTCGTTCGCGCACGTCGCGCCTGCGGCGAGGCCAAGGCTGCACGTGAAGGTTTCGCCGCCCTCGGCATTGTTGCAGCGGAACGGTGCATGGCACTCGTCGACGCCGACGAAGCACGGCGCGCCCTCGGGGATTCGCGTCCCGCACTTCCCGTCCTCGCCACACAGCTCGCCCTCGCATTCCTCGTCGACGAGGCAGCTGTCGCCGTCGCGCGCCGTGCCGATCAGCGGGTTCGCGCAGTAGGTCTCGCGGAACCGGTAGGCCTGCTGGAAGTCCCCGCACTCCTGGAACGCCAGGGCGTCGATGCAGGCGCGCGCGCGATCCTCGTCGAACACGATCGTGCCGCCGTTGATGGCATCGCGGATCTGGGCCGCGTTGAACGGCGCCTGGTGCGAATTCACGCAGTCGACGGTGTTGCCGTCGGAGGTGGTCCACCAGTCGTTGTATTCGGCGGACGTGCAGCACTCGCGCATCACCTGGCAGTGGGTGACGCCGAGCTCGTTCCAGTAGTTGTCGACGTTGTAGTCGTTGCTGCCGCCGTGGAAGCAGGCGGTCAGCGAGACCGCCAAGGCGAATACGGTTTGCCGGATCATGCTGTCCTGCCTCTCAAGTTGCGTGCCCAGTCCAGGCCGTCAGATGTCGCGAGGTTCCGCCGATGGGAGATCCCGGTGGGGACAGGACCTGCCGAGACTCCGACGGCAATGTCAGAGCTTCGTCGTGGTTTCGCGAGTTTCATGCGGTCCTGCCGGGAAGACACCCGAAACGACCTCGTTGGGAGTGGCAACGGCTGGCAGGGGGTAACTCGCTGAAATTCGCAGGCTCGCGCGCCGCAAGCTGCAGCACCAGGAACTCGTCGTGTACAAACAGGGCCTGGTTGTATGGTGAAGCTGTCCATCGCGGAGGCAAATCGCAGGCTCGAGACGTTGAGCAAGACGTCGACGTTTGCCGACGTCGAACGGCTGCTCGGCAAGGCGAATCGATTGATCGAGGTGCACGGCAACATTCCGGCGCACGCCTTCGAGCTCGATGATGGCGAGGTTCGCGTCGGTTCGTACGACCGAGCGAAGCTTCGCTACATCCGAGTGTTCGAGCGGCCCGCGGGGTTGCCGGAAGATGCCGTGCTCGACGATACGGCCGCTGGATACCGGCGCACGTCGAACAACGCGCAGGAGTACTTCGACATGACCGGTGTGTTGCTTCGCCGCGTGACGTCGCGGCGAGGCGCATCCGATATCATCGAAGAGGTCGGTCCCGGTGGCACGCTCGTCGTTTCGATCGAGCCGCTGTGCACGGCGATCCAGCGCAAGCGCAAGGGTGAGGTCGTCAAGCTCGTCGCGGCGGGGCCGGTGATCGGCACGTTCCAGGGCAAGTCGGCGCTCCATCATTTGGCGGAGTCGATGCCGGATGCCGTGATCGCGAAGCAGATGATCGACGCCGGCGTAGCCGTCGACCTCCGCGACGACGACGATCGCACGCCGCTCTACACCGCGATCGAGCAGCGCCGCGCGAAGTCGCCACTCGTCGAGTTTCTGCTCGAGATGGGCGCAGACATCGATGCGCGCTGCGGCAAGACCAGGCAAGACACCGTGCTCCACCTCGCGTGCGAGACCAAGACCGGCGTGATGAACGCGCGCGAGGAAGAGCTCGCGTTGTGGCTGATCGAGCGCGGAGCGGATCCGACGAT
>JACCYD010000152.1 GCA_013696695.1 Deltaproteobacteria bacterium
TCCGAAGCCGCGACTCTTCTTCATCACATCGGTACGGATCCGGCTGTCGAACTTGCTGTCCTTCGGGATCCGGATGTCGATCGTCGCGATTCCCGGAAACTGCGGCGTGCCGCCTTTCCCTGCCATCATCGGATCGTCCTGGATCATGCCCTTGGCATCGACGGTGAAGTTGAGCTGGCGGATCACCTTCGACTCGTGGCGAACGTCGCACGCCCAGGCGCCCGGGTTGTCGATCAGCCAGCGACCCTTCTTGCGCGCTTCGTCGTTGATGTACTGGTAGTCCTTCGGATTGCCGTGGTGGATGCGCGCGATCATCTGCATGCGCGACCACTTGTAGACGACGTCGGGCTTGCCCTGCGTTCGCTTGGTGATCTCGACGAACGGCTCCTGCCCACTGCCCGAGAGCTCGATGTCTTCGACCTTGGTGCCGTTGACGGTGCAGCGCAGCGACATCGTGGTCTCGGACTGGTGCGCGGCCCAGAACACGAAGTGCGGGTGGCCGCTCACGGCGTCGTGGAGCTCGAGCGGGCCGACGTGACGCACCCATGCCGAGGCGAGCAGGTCATCGGGCGGAATGATCCACACAGGATCGCCCCAGCTCTTCACGTTGATGATGTCGACCTTGAACGTGCGGACCAGATAGTCCTGGCCATCCTGATCGTCGATGTAGATCAGCTCGGCGTCGACCTTGCCCTTCGGCGCCTTGATCTGCTCGTCGTTCTCGCATTCGACGGTCGCGATCGTGTTGTTGCCCTCGTTGACCCCACACTTGATGGACGCTGCGACCTTGCCACCTGACTTGAGGTCGAGGCGGAACCGATCGGAGCTCGAGGTGAAGCCGATCACCCGTGCCGACATCGACAGGATGTAGCCGTCCATGCGGCCTCGCGCGCGGAGCGAGGTGCGCGACTCGTCGAGGTAGCGCGGCGGGCTGTGCGATAGGCCCGGCAGGACCTTGCCGGCGACCTTCGGCGGCGGCTTGGGATCGGCGTTCTCGACCGCCGGCGGCAGCGCGGTGTGCGTCGCGGCGACGCTCGGGTGCTTGGGCCACGCGAGGCCGAAGCCGCGGCTCTTCTTGAGCTGATCGGGCTTGATGCGCTTGTCGATGCCGGCGTCCTTGGGGATCCGGATATCGATCAGCGAGATGCCAGGAGCCAGCGGCGCCGCATCGGGCGCGCTCTGCATCGGATGCGATTCGAACTCGCCCTTTGCGGTGACGGTGAACAGCAGCTCGCGCAGGTTGCGGCCCTTGTAGCGGAACGCGCAGGCCCACTTCCCCGGGTTGTCGGCGAGCCACACGGCGTCCTTGCGCTTCGGGTCCTTCGGACCGTCGAGCACCGTCGCCATCGAGACCTCGAGCCGGTTCCATCGCCAGGTCTTCGCCTCGTTCAACGTGATCTCGCCGTCCGACTGGAAGCTCGCCGGCAGATCCGGAAGCGGCTTGCCGTCGACGGTGCAGCGCAGCACCGCATCGAAACCGTCCAGCGAGTTCGCGATCCAGAACCGAAGACGCGGGTGTGGCGACTGTGCGCTGGTTTGCGTGTTGCGCTCGACCGCCCACGCCGACGCGAGCAGATCATCGGGCGCGTAGCCCCAGTAGCTCTTCGTCCACTCCTTCGCGTTGATCTTGAAGGTGCGGACCAGGTACTCCTGATCATCCTTGTCGTCGACGTAGATCAAGTCGGCCGTGACATCTCCGCGCGCCTTGATCGCGGGGTTGGTCTGCGAGCACCTGACGCGGACCTGGTTGTTACTGGGAGCGCCTTCGCACTTGGTGCTCCCCAGCACCTTGCCGCCCTGCTTCCAGTCGACCCGCACGAAGTCGGGCTTCTCACCCGCGCCGAACACCTGCGCCTCGATCTTGAAGCCCCAGCCCGCGTCGCTCTGGTTGAGCAACTCGAGCACCACACTCGATTCGTCGATGAACCGAGGTGGGTTGTGCTTGGCACCCGGAATCGCCGGTTTCGGTGCGGCGTGCACCACCGCAGTACTCGATGCGATCACGATCGCGAACAACGTGCGTCTCATTACAACCTCCCGCGGCGACGCTACCAAATTCGTCGCGGTGACGACGGAACCCGTGCGGGATTCGCGACCGTAAGGTCGAACCAACGCGCTAGCGCTTGGCGGTAGTGACCTCGATCGCGGCCAACGTGTAAATGTGCCCCATCGAGGCCTCGTTCCCGAAGTACCCGGTCTCCGAGTACATGCCTTCGTAGATCACCGACGCTGCGGCCCGCGTGCGGATCACCCAGCGATCCATCGCGACCATGTCGAGGACGTACTCGCCGAGGAGCGTGCCACCCATCGGCTCGTCACCTTCCTCTTCGTACTCCTCGGCGTCGATGGCGTCGGTGAAGCTGACGGCCTCGTCCATCCCCGCGACCACGCTGTCGGGGATCGCCTTCGAGAGCCGGGTGATCGCGTACATGTGCTGCGTGTCGGGGAAGCCGGGATCGCCGCCTTCTTCGTTGTCCCCGACGATGCATGCACGCACGGCGACATCGAAGCCCGAGTCGGCGAACGTGTCCGCGATCTCGCGGTCGGTGCCGCGCAGCGTGTCGATCGACTGCGGTTGCGTTCCGTCGGTGACGATCTGCCGCGTACACGCGATCATCAGCGGCTGCGCCTTCGGGATCGTCAACGCACCGACCGCCTTGCGCAGGCTCGCGAGCTTGTCGTCCCGCGCTGCGTCGGCACGCGGGCGATCCGAGCGCGACAGCGAGTACACGAGCGTGACCCGCGCGCCGGCCTTGACCTGCTCGACCGAGTGGTCGACGTCACTGAACAGCGCGACCCAGCGCACCGCGCTAGGATCCGGCGTGCCACTCCAGTCGACGTCGTGTCGCTGACCGGCATCGACGATCGAAAACGCGCCGCCCTCGTGTGCGATCGGCAAGCCGACGACGAGCGTGCCGACGAGATTCGCCGTGCGTGGCGTGTCCTTGTGCCGTGCGAACTTGCCGCCCGTCTCGTAGACGGTGACGTCCTCGAGCTTCGCGTCGAGGTGAAACCGCGGCGACAGCGCGGCCTCGATCGCAGGGAGCACGCCAGCCGGATCGAACCCTGCCACCACCGCCTTGCTGCGCGCGACGAGCCGCTTCGCGTGGCGGACCTTCGGATCGAGCTTGGTCTCGCCGTGGTCGCCGAACGGAGCGGCTTCGGCATGCTCGAGGAGCCAGTCGACGAAACGCTTGTCGTCGAGCGCGCCGACATCGCCGTCGGGAAGTGCGATCGCGAAGCGCTCGGAGAGCTTCGCGGTGCCTTCGACGTAGCTGGGATCGGGAAGTTGCTCGAGGATCGTCTTCAGCGCGTCGAGGCTCATGCCCCGGTCGTACTACAGACTAGCTGGCAGCTTTCGCCGCGAACGCTTCGACTTCGCGGCGAACGCGCATCACCGACGGGCGCTCCATGGCACGCGCGAAGTAAGCGCTGACGTGCTCGAAGCGCGTGATCGGGTGCGCGCTTCCGTACTGGAGGAGCGGGGGGATCATCGCGCAGTCCGCGAGCGTGAACGAATCGCCCATCACCCAGGTGCGGTTCGCCAGGTGGTTGTCGAGGCCACCGAGCATCGTGTCGAGCCGTTCGCGCGCTGCGGCGACGCGCGCCGGATCGGGCTCGCGTGCGACGGTGCGGTACGGCTCGTTGACGTAGAGATCCGCGAGCCGGTCGTGAAACCGCGTCTGGCGCGCGAGATCGAGATCCGCGGGGATCATCCGCGGCCCGCCCGCGTGAGTGTCGAGGTACTCGATGATCGTGGTCGACTCGGGGACCTTCCAGCCGTTGTCGAGGACGAGCAGCGGCACCTTGCCGAGCGGCGTCAGCTTCTGCAGCTCCGCGCGCTGCTGAGGATCACCCGGATACAACACGACCGCCGTGAACGGGACGTCCTTCTCGTGGAACGCGAGCAGGACCTTCTGCGAGTACGTGGACAGTGGGTAGTAATAGAGCTTCATGTGCATTGCCTCCTGC
>JACCYD010000174.1 GCA_013696695.1 Deltaproteobacteria bacterium
CGCCACGCGCGCGTGTTCCGCACGGGTGAGAACTGGTCAGTCGAAGATCTGCAATCGACCAACGGCTCGTACGTCGACGACGTACCTGTGACCAAGAGCGTGCTGCGCGACGGCAACTTCGTGAAGATCGGCGCGGCGATCTTCAAGTTCCTGATGGGCGTCGGCGTCGAGGCCAGCTACCACGAAGAGATCTACAAGATGACGATCGTGGACGCGCTGACCGGCGCCCACAACAAGCGCTACCTGCTCGAGTTCCTCGAGCGCGAGATCGCGCGGTGCGCGCGCTATCGCCGCCCGCTGTCGCTGCTGATGTTCGACATCGATCACTTCAAATTGATCAATGACAAGCACGGCCACCTCACCGGCGACTACGTGCTGCGCGAGCTGTCGCGCCGGCTGCTCGGGCGCGTGCGTCGCGAAGAGCTGCTCGCGCGCTACGGCGGCGAGGAGTTCGCGGCGGTGCTGCCGGAAACCGATCTCACCGGTGCTCGAACGTTTGCAGAGCAGGTTCGTCGCATCGTCTGTGATCAGCCGTTCGAATACGAAGGCGACACGTTCCCGGTGACCGTCTCCGTCGGTGTCGCCACCGTCGAGGGTGAGGACGTCGACACCAACACGTTCATCAAGCAAGCCGACGATCTGCTCTATCGCGCCAAGCGCGAGGGACGCAATCGCGTCGTCGGCTGACGCGTCGTCGAAAATGAGTCAATGACAACGTCGACGGTGGCGTTCAAGTTCAAGTTCAAGTCGACGTCAATGTCGAACCCGCCGCCGTCAGAGCAGCTTGAGCCAGCGCATCAGGCCGATCAGGCCCGCGATGATGCCGGCCGTGAGCAGCCAGAAGAACAGATAGCCGTGCTCCCACTGGAGCTCCGGCATGTTCCCGAGCTCCTGGTCGAAGTTCATGCCGTAGACACCGCAGACGAACGTCAGCGGCAAGAAGATGATGCTGACGACCGTCAGTCGCCCCATCACCTTGTTGGTCTTGTGGGCGACCAGGGACATGTAGTTGTTGAGCGAGCCGTTCAGGATGTCGCGATCGACGAGCACGTCCTGCAGCACGCGCTCGATGGTGCCGACCATGTTGCCGAGGTACGGCTGCGTGGCCTCGCTGACGAACGGCGACTTGCGCGTCGACAGATCGGTGAGCACCGCGCGCGCCGGCAACACGACCTTGCGGAGATGAAGCAGGTCGACCGTGAGCTCGCTCGCCTCGTTGAACACGCTCTCGTTGACGTGTGCGCCGACGAGCCGCTGCTGCACGTGATCGACGCGCTCCTCGAACTTCTTGTGCACCGAGAGGTAGTTCTCGATCAGGTGATCCCACAGCTCGTAGAGCAAGAAGCTCGGGCTCTGCGCGAACCGCACGAAGTCGGCGAGGTAGCTCTTGCGCACGGCTTCGAGGAACACCGGCTGGCCCTTGTGGAGCGTCAGCAGGTAGCGCTCGCCCATCATCGCGTCGACGCGCTCGAGATCGAACTTGTGACCGGCGAGCCGGCAGCCCGACAGCACGAGGTGGAGATACGTGTCGTAGCGAGCGATCTGCGTCGCCGGCTCGCGCGTCATCGCGTCCTCGACGATCTCCGGCGCGCACAGATCGAGCTTGCCGAGCAGCGTGCGCGCTTCATCCATCTGGGTGACGTCGACGTCGACCCACACGACCTTGCCGGCCTCCATCGACGCCTTGACGTCGTCGGGCTGGATGCGGCGGTACTCCTTGGTCTTGAAGTCGAGCTCGACGATGCTGACCAGCGGATCGTTGCAGGCCTCGAGCTTCGGCGAAGAGCGAGCCGAATACGCAGGAGCGTTATCGCCGGTCGTCTCTATCGTCACGGCGCAAATCTAACCGTTCTTCGGTTCGGCCGCAGCGGCCTCGCGAAGTGCTTTGTCCCGGATCCGCTTGTCCATGAAGTAGTCGCGGCCGATCCAGAACTCCGCGGAGACCCCGACGACCGAGACCGCTGCGGCAACCGCCGAGAACAGCGTCGCGTATTCGGGGATCAGCAGCGCCAGACCGAGCAGCGAGCACACGCTCAGCACCCGGCCACCCCATGCGAGCGCCTTGGTGGCCTTCTTGTGATGCGATAGCAGATTGTCGAGCCCGCCGACCCCGAGCTCGAACGCGAGGATCGTGAACACCGGCCAGGGCGGAGCCGCGGTCTCGACCAGGACCGCGAACAACAAAGCCGGCATCGCGAGGGCGCCGATCAGCCGCACGCCATCAGCCATCCCGAAATCGCCGCGCCCGCGCAGCTGCTTCCAGCCGACGACGATGTAGTCGATCCCGCTGATCCAGGTCAGCCCGACGATCGCGAACATGATCCAGCGGAGCGTCAGGTCCTCGTCGCCGTGCAGCGCGAACAAGAAGATCGGCAGCACCGAGCCCGCCATGATCAGCCCGCCGCGGAACAGCTTCTTCTTGGTGATCCACTTGTAGGCGACGAGCGGCAGCGGCAACGCGACCAGCACGCCGAGGAACCACACCAGGATGTGCTGCTTGTCCTTGGGGACCAGCGGGAACAGCAGCATCACGCCGATGCCCTGCATCTGGGTCCACGTCTTGACCTTCGCGAGGTAGCTGGTCT
>JACCYD010000185.1 GCA_013696695.1 Deltaproteobacteria bacterium
TGCCACGCGATCGCGGGCTTGCCCCGGACGTCCGCGATCCGTTGCAGCACGTCGCCACTCTGCGCGAACAGCTCGCCATCGCAGCTCGCGACGATCGTCTTCAGCTCGACACCCGCGGGCAACGCCACGCGCGCGAGCTCCTTGCCATCGTCGGCACCGATCGCGATCGCGACGCGCTCGCGGCCGACGACGATGCGCGGTCCGGTGAGCGCGACCAGCGGTTCCTCGACGTTCCATTTCGGCTGGCCGTCGAGGCCGACGCCGCGCACGCCCTTCGCACCACCGCACACGATCGTCGACGCGGTGACGCGGACGATCGGCTCGACGCACGCGGTGCGGCGCCACAACACGCGCCCGGCATCGACGTCGATCAGCTCGATCGCGGGCTGCGTGCCTTCGAGCCCGAACACCGCAGCGCGAGCCGGCTCGCCGGGCACGGACCACACAGCGGTCTCGCGCAGCGCGACCTTGGTGTCGCCGGTGATCCCGCGCCCCCGCGCGGGCTGCGGAGGTTGGCTGCGTCCGAACTTCCCCTTCGGCTCGCCGAGCTGCCACGCGGGCAACGATGGCGCGTAGACCCAGCGCGGTGCCGGTGCGCTCGGCTCCGGCTCGTTCGCGGTGCAGCTCGCGAGCAGCAGCAGCAGAGCCGAAGGTCGCACTGACCGCACCGTAACACGGGCTACCGGCGGAGCTTCGCCGCGAGCGCGCGTTCGAATTCGATCAACGTGTCCCCGCTCGACGGGCGATCGAGAAACGGCGTGAGGAACGCGAGGTCGATGTCCGGCAACAGCGCGCTGCGATCGCGTTGCTCGTAGCCTTCGTCGGTGAGAACGAACACGTGCACGGCGCCTTTCTTCCACATCCAGACCTCGGGCACACCGAGCGGCTCGTAGACCTCGAGCTTCGCGATGCCGCCGCTGGTCCACACCACCTCGAGCGCCACATCGGGACGATCCGTGCGTGCGTCACCGAGGACGTAGCACTCGTCGGCCTCGAGGCCGGCCTTGCGCCGCCTGTGTTTGAACGTCGTCTCTCCGTACGCCGTGTAGCGGATTCCCAGCGCGATCATGTAGCGCTCGAGGAGTCGCCCGAAGACGTATCGGATGCGTTCGTGGTGATCCGAAGTCGTCATCAGCTCCACCGCTCCGTCGAGATAGGTCATCCGAGGGCGGCGCTGCTCTCCACGCATCGACAGTAAGGCCTCGTAGCCTTCCCACTCGACGCTGTAGAGGACGACCCGGTGATCTGCAGTCGGCACGTAATCGCCGAGCGGAACCGGAGCATCCGTCGATTCGAGAGCCATCGCTTCCATCGTAGCACTCGGCACAGCAAGCCCAGTGCCCGTCCAGCTATGCGAGATCACGTCGCTCGGTTGTCCGTGTCCGGCTGAAATTCGGACGCGAGGTCCAGCCAGCGGACGTGTCGCTACCGGGCGATGCAGCGAAAGCTTCCTCGCGGCGCACCACGCTAGCTCGGCGACAACTCACCCTTTGTCCGATGAAATACGTGCAGCGGCCATCTCGTTGCGATCGAGATGCGCGCCCTCCCACTCGCTCTCGCCCTGGCTGCCTGTGCTCCGGTAGCCACCTCGGTCCCGCTCTTCACCGCAGCCCAGCCGGCCCAGATCGCGCCGCTCGGGCCGCACGACGGGCTCGACGACAACCAGGTCACTGCTCGCACGATGCCTCGCACGATCGTGCTGTCGTCGCGCGGGGCGGCCGCCGCGGAGCGCTGTCGGATCCCGCTCGCGAAAGACGCCCGCGTCGCGATGTCGACCGACGAGACACGGATCTCCGTCGAGACCGGCAACGAGCTCGCGATCTGGAATCCGCGCACGTGCGATGCGAGGACGCTGTCGATCCCGCGGCTCGCCGGCACAGCCTTCATCGGTTCCACGCACGAGCTGCTGGTCCTCCAAGATGATGGCGGCGCGGTGCTGTCGCGTGTCGCGCGCGATGGCCAGGGCCTCGAGCGCATCGGCGCGCTCGGTCAGCGGCCGACTCGCTGGGCGACGTCACCGGATGGGCGCCACGCCGCGATCGCGCTCACCGACGAGACGCGCAGCACGCTCGCGGTGTGGGATCTGCGCGACAGCTCGAAGCCGATCGTCGAGGTCAAGCTGCCGGTCGTCGAGCGCGAGATCGATGGCATCGCCTTCTCGGCCGATGGCAAGACCGCGGTCGTCACCGTGCCGGTGTACGCGACGCGCAGCGGCCAGGTCGTCACCCGCAACGAGATCGCGCTGCGCGACGACCTGTCGCCGCGCTGGCACCTCGCGATCGCCTACGACACGTCGACCTGGCGGTCGCGCCGCAAGGTCGTGGTGTCGGCCTCTGCCGCCCCGCAGTCGCTCAGCGTCGAGCGCAATGCGATCTACTGGGACGGCCGCGCCTACTAGACCCGTTCGATACCTGAAAGCTCGAGCGCTAGACGCGCTCGATGATCGTCGCGATCCCCATCCCGCCACCGATGCACAGCGTGATCAGCGCGGTCGACTTGTTCGAGCGCTCGAGCTCGTCGATCGCCGTGCCGAGCAGGATCGCCCCGGTCGCACCCAGTGGGTGACCGAGGGCGATCGAGCCGCCGTTGACGTTGATCCGATCGGGATCGATGCCGAGCGCCTTCGCGGTCTGCATCGGGACGACGGCAAACGCCTCGTTGATCTCCCACAGGTCGATGTCGGAGACCTTCATGCCGGCGCGGTCGAGCGCCTTCTTCGACGCCGGAGCCGGCGCCGTCAACATGATCACCGGCTCGGCACCGGCAGTGGCCATCGCGCGGATCCGTGCACGCGGCTTGAGACCGGCCTTCTTGCCCCACTCCGCCGAGCCCATCAGCACCACCGCCGCGCCGTCGACGATGCCCGACGAGTTACCGCCGGTGTGGACGTGCTCGATCTTCTTGGTGTCCGGGTAGCGCAGGAGCGCGAGCTGATCGAGCGTCTCCTTGTTCGGACCGACGGGCATGCCGCCCATTTGCTCGAACGCCGCCTTGAGACCCGCGAGACCCTCGAGCGTGGTGTCCGCGCGCGGATGCTCGTCGGTGGCGAGCGCGACCGAGCCGTCGTCGTTCTTGACCGCGAAGAGCGAATTCGCGAACCGCTTGCCTTCGATCGCGCGCGCGGCTTTTTGCTGGCTCGACAGCGCGAACTTATCCACATCACTGCGCGAGAAACCCTCGCGCGTCGCGATCAGGTCGGCCGAGATGCCCTGCGGCACCAGGAACAGCCGCTCGCGCAGCTTCATGTTGTTGCCATCGAGCATCGCTTCGTCGCTGCCCATCGGCACGCGCGACATCGACTCGACACCACCGCCGATGCCGCTATCGCTGAATCCCGCGCCGATCTTCGACGCGATCGAGTTCACGGCCTCGAGACCCGAGCCGCAGAAGCGGTTGATCGTGAAGCCGGTGACCTCCTCGGGCCACTCCGCCGCGATCAGCGCGACGCGCGCGATGCACGCGCCCTGCTCCTTGACCTGCGTGACGCAGCCGACGGAGAAGTCGTCGACCAGGTTCTTGTCGAGCTTCTTGCGTTCGGCCATGTGGTTCAGGGTCTGCGCGAGCAGCTCCTGCGGGTGATGATTGGCGAGGCCACCCTTGCCGGCCTTACCGCGGCCGCGGGGGGTGCGAAGTGCGTCGTAGATGAAAACGTCAGCCATGGAACTTCCTCCGGTTGATGCCCCGGAAGATGGCCTCGATCGTCAGAGCTTGCAACCTGCCCCTGCAGCCCGTTGTTCGAGCTGACCGCGCGTCTGGTCACAGATCGCAGCCATCTTCTTGATCGCGTCGCCCGACAGCCCGCTCGTCGGTAACGACCAGGAATCCGCGGTCTCGTTGCCGAGCTGGATCCGGACCGTCATCGGCATCTCCTCGCACGCGAGGATGTGGCCGACCGAGAGGACCCAGTTGTCGCACTCGGGAATTCCGGTCGACATCGCGGCGATCTTCGCCTTGATCAGCGCGAGCTCCGTCTTGTCGCCGTAGCCGCTGCCGCCGTTGAGCGCGGTGAACAGCTGCTCGCGATCCGCCTGGTCGAGCATACCGGCGCAGTGCCCGAGCTCGTCCTCGCCCATCATCGCGAAGCAATCGATCGCCGTGGCGGGCCACGCGTCCTCGACGCACCGCGTGCGCATCGGATTGATCAGCTCGGCATCTGGTGCGCGTACGCCCTTGGTGCCGCGCTCGAGCCCGATCGCTGCGTCGTTACAGGTCCGGGCGGTCGCCTGCTGCGGCACGGGCGGCGCGGGCGCGGGCTTGGAAGGATTCGACCAGCACGCCGAAACCACCAGGCAGAGTGCGGCGCGCATCGCCGTTGTATACCTCGCTGTATGGCGGGAGGCCCGAACGCAGAACACGTCGCGTGCACGACCTGCATGTGGGAGGCGAGCCAGATCACGAAGGCTGCCCGGCTCGCCGAAGGCATCGAGACCGACTTCTACCGCTGCGAGCAGGGACACGAGTTCGGGATCGACTGGGATCACGGCGGTCCGCCGAAGGAGCCGCAGTGGCCGCCCGCAACCGAGCTGGTCGAGGCCTTGAAGAGTCAGGGCCGGTGGACGCAGAACGCAGGTACGGTGCGATAACGGAGCGGCATCGCATCGAGGACTCTGCTCTAACGAGAGATCGAGTCCCAGGTTTCTTTCAGTCGCGGCACCGAGATCGAGACCGCGGTCTTGAGCTCGGGGGCGAACACCTGGACGCGCGCTTCCTCGACGAGCCACCCGAAGTCGGCGAGCTCTCGCCCGCGGCCCTTCGCGCGCAGCTCGTCGTGACGGGCGACGAAGCTCTGCCAGATCGGGACGATCGCCGCGGCCTTCTGCTGATCCTTTTGCGGATCGTGCGCCTGGCGTTGCAAGCGAATGGTGAGGGCACGCAGGTAGCGATGGATGTGCGTGAGGCGATCGATCGGCGTGGTGGCGAGGTAGTCGGCTGGCACGAGGTGCCGCAGCTGACTCTGCATGTCGTCGAAGGCCGCGCGCGAAATGCCCGGCTTGCCGGCGAGCGCCTTCAGGCTCGCCTGGACCTTGGCGAGCTCGACCTGCAGCTCGAGCCCGAGGCGACCGAGCTCCTGCATGTGCTCGGCAACGTGCAGGCGACCGGTGGCGAGCCGAGCGGAGAACGCGACCTTGTCGCGCGGTAGATCGTCGAGGAGAAACGCTTCGTCGAGGGCCCGCAAGGCGAGTGCGCGGCGCGTGTCCTTGGCGAGCGCACCGGAGAGCTGGGTCTCGAGCTTCGCGGGCGTGAGGCCGAGCGCGATCATGAACAGGCGGCGGATGCCGGCGCGACTGGCCGTGGCCGCACCGGCCGGCGAATCGAGGAGCTGCAGATCGACCGCGGTCTCGGTCTCGACGAGCGCGGGATAGGCCTGCATGCGGCGACCACCGACGTCGACGGTGACCGACTCGGGAAGCTCGCCGAAATCCCACGCGCGCAGGTTCTTGCGCTCGAGACTCGCGCGGGGTGCGGCCGCCCACAGCTCGCGGGCGCGGTGACCGAGCTGGCGCTGGAGCTCCGCGAGATCCTTCCCGGTGGCGAGCACCTTGTCGCGATCGTCGATGACGCGGAACGTGGCAGCGAGGTACGGCGGCAGCATGCGCAGATCCCAGGCATCGCGACCGACGCGTTCGCCGGTGAGCTCGAAGATCGCACGCTCGAGCGCGGGCAACAGCGGCATCTCGAACGGACGGACGCGCGCCGCGAGATCTGCCGCATGCGGAGCCAGCGATTTGCGCTGCGCTTTCGGAAGCGACTCGAGCAACGCCGAGATCTTCGTGGCATGCCAGCCGGGGATCGCGCCGGCCATCACCTCGGGATCGAGCTGCGGCAGCATCGCGAGCGGGATCGAGATCGTGACGCCGTCATCGTCCTCGCCGGGATCGAACCGGTACGACAGCGGCAGGGCGACGCCGCGCACGACGAGCTGATCTGGGTACTGCGCGGGTGACAGTGCCTGCTCGCCGAGCAGCAGATCCTCGAGCGTCAAGTGGAGCAGCGTCGGGTTGGTGGCTTCGGCCTTGGTGCGCCAGTCCTCGAACGTCTTGCCGCTGTGGACGTCCTGGGGCAAGCGCTTGTCGAAGAAGCCGAAGACTTCATTCTCGTCGGCGAACATGTCGGATCGTCGCGCCTTGTCGTGCAGGCGATGGACCTCGTCCATGACGCGCTGGTTGTGCTCCATGAACCGGCCCTTGGTGGCGTACTCGCAGCGAACCAGCGCGTGGGTGATGAACAGCTCGCGCGCCAGCGGTAGGTCGAAGCGCGCGTAGCTGACGGAGCGGTTCTTGACGATCGGCAGGCCGAACAGCGTGACCTGCTCGCGCGCCATCACCTGCGCCGCCTTCTGCTCCCAGTGCGGATCGCTGTGGCTATGCCTGCAC
>JACCYD010000202.1 GCA_013696695.1 Deltaproteobacteria bacterium
CGTGGAGAGCGACGAAGAGGATCAGCTGGCTCACGAATCGTCGCTCGCGAGCTAGAACAGCTTCTTCTGGGCGAGGATCGTGCGAACAGATTTCTCGAGGTCGACGCCGATCGTGCGGAAGTACCAATCGAGCGAGGCCCAGCGCGGTCGGTTCTCTTCGTCGACGACGCGCAACGCTTCGTCGCGCGTCATCGAGCCGTTGCGAACCTGACCGGAGCGGAACGTGTCGCTCTCGGTGAATCCGGCGATCGTCCAGTAGATGAAGTTGTAGAACGACGCGGTGCCGTCGCCGATCCGCCACGTCGACTTGGTGTCGGTAGCGACTTCCCAGTCGTAGCGATCGATGATCGTCGACACGACCGTCTTCTCGTCCCACGGGATGTAGTCGAAGAAGTCGAGGTAATCGAGCTTCTTCACGTAGTAGAGGAAGTACGAGAACAGCGTGTCGGGGATCGACGCGTTGAGGTACCCGCGGTTCGTCGCGTAGGCCTTCGCGTAGTACGCGAGGATCTGCGCGTTGTGCCACGCGCCCATGCGGATCAAGCTGTTGTCCTTGTAGCCCGCGCGGTCGAAGCCGCAGAACCCGGTCTTGAAGTCGCTGCGCTCGAGCTTGTTGTTGCCCCAGATCTGCCAGGACATCCCGGTGCGCTTCTGCACCTGCTCCGCGTAATGGAAGAACTGCTTGTCGCCCGCCATGAAGAGCGGGATCACGCCGAGGTCGGGTTTGGTCAGCCACGCCTCGACGTTCTTGCGCACGTAGTCGCGCTTCTGCGGGATGTCGGCGCTGACGATGATGTGCTCGACGCCGAGCTTGCTGCACAGCCGCGAGCAGTTGCGGCGCGCGAGGTCGGTGACCATGCCCCAGTCATAGGTGTACGCGATCGGCCGGATCCCGAGCTCCGTCACCAGGTAGTGCAGCAGGTAGCAGGAGTCGCGGCCGCCGGAGAGCGGCACCAGCACCCGCGTGGCATCGCGGCGCGATAGCGTTTCCTCGAGCGCGGCACGGCCCTTGGCGACGATCGGGTTGTGGTTGCGGCAGTCGACGCAGATGCCGTTGGCATCGAGGCCGACGAACGGGATCGATTCGGTCTGGATGCAGCGCACGCATCGGCGCAGCTTCGAGACGCGTTCGCGGTTCTTCTCGTTGGCCTCCGTGAACCACGCGGGCTCGCGAAGCTCGCGCACGCCAGCGAAGGTCGACGTGGTCGCTTGCCGGGTCTGCGCCTCGACCTCGACGGTGCGATGGATGCCGTTGTGCTCGCTGACGGCCTCGGTGCCGGCGAGCGCGAAGGTCTGGATCTCGACCGTCGACAGATCGACGAGGAGTCCGTGTCCCGCTGCGAGCTGCGTCGCGCCGGGCGCGAGGTCACAACGCTCGAGGGCGGTATCGAGGATGTAGCGCTCCGAGGCGAACGCGAACAAGTTGCCGCGCACCGCGTAGTAGACGGAGCCGCTGTTGGTCGCGAGCGCGAGCTGGTCGAGCTCGGCCGCGAACATCGCGACATTGGCCACACCCTGGATCTCGGCGTACGCGTTGCGCAGCCCGCGCACCACCGACGACTGCTTGCGAACCAGCCCGAACAGCACCTCGGTGTCGAGCTCGCTGGTGCAGTCGAGCGCGTGGAGCCGCGCGAGGGCCTGCTCGTTGACGATGATCCCGTTGTGCACGCCGACCGCGCCGTTCACCGCGACCGGCTGGTTGTTCGCGTGCTCGACCTGCGAGCCATTGGTGACCAGGCGCGAGTGGCCGATCGTGGCGACGCGAGGTGTGGGCGACGAGCATGGTCCACGAACGACATCGCGCACGTAGTTCGCGTACGCGGCGGTCTTCATCAGCTGCTTCGACGGCACCGGCGACTTGAGCACCCGGATCGTATCGCCCGCGATACCCGCCAGGCCCGACGCCTCTTTGCCGCGTGACTCCGACAGCTGGAACAGCTCGGCATTGAGCGCTTCCGCCTTCGGGGAGTCACCCGTGGTTGCGACGACGCCGAAGATCCCGCACATCTCAGGCCGCCGCCTTCATCGTGTTCGCTGCCGTCGCGAAGTAGCGCTCGATCACCTCGACGTTCTTCTGCACTTCGCTGTCGCCGTATCCCGGGTAACACGGCATCAGCAGCACCGACGTGCCGGTCGCGCGTGCGTTCGGGCAGTCGCGGTGCCAGCGCGCGTAGCACGCGTAATCGGCGTTGTTGCCCATGTGCTGCACCGTGAGATCGCGGCCGCGCTGCATGGCGTAGCGCAGCAGCGCGTGGCGGTCGGGCACCTGGATCGGATAGTTGAGATAGATGTGCGAGCCGTCCTCGCGTAGCGGCGGCGTGATGATGTCCGGGATGCGCGACAACGCGTCGTAGATCCGCGCGTAGCCGACCCGGATCTGCGAGAGCCGATCGATCTGCGCGAACTGCGGCAGCAGCAGGCGCGCCTGCATCGGCGTCATCCGGCGGAGATACGTGTCGGGAATCTGCTCCTTGATCTGCGGTGCGTCCTCGCCACGCCAGCGCTTGTTGAGCGCCTCGACCTGGTTGAGGTAGCCAAACCGGAAGATCCAGAACGTGCTGAGCGGGAACACGACATCGGCGGTCATGATGTCGCCGGTCAAGCAGAACGCGGCGCGCTTGAGCAGCAGCTCGGCGGTCTGGTACGGGAAGTCCTTGATCTCGTCGCGCAGCATCGCGGCGAACGCGTCGTCGTTGGTGGTGACGGCACCGCCGTAGAGGCAGTTGACGTTCTTCGCCATCCCGAAGCTGAAGATGCCCGAGTGACCGAACGTGCCGAGCCGCTGGCCGTTCACAGACGCGCCGAGCGACTGGCAAGTGTCCTCGACGAGCGGCACGCCCTTCGCGCGGCAGACCTCGCGAACACCTTCGATGTCGCACGCGAGGCCGTGCAGGTGGGTCACGAACACCGCGCCGGTGTCGTTGTCGATCAGGCGGGCGACCTCGGCCGTGTCGATGTTGCACGTCTTGCGATCGATGTCGGCGAACACCGGCGTGGCGCCGGCGCAGATCACCATGTTGATGACGTCGTGGATCGTGTACGGCGAGAGCACGACCTTCTTCTTCTTCGCCGTCAGCGCCTTCAGCGTCAGGTAGATCCCCACGCGTGCCTGCGGCATCGCGACCGCGTGCTTGACGCCGAGGAACGCGGCGAGCTCGCGCTCCATCGTGGGAACTGCGTCATCGCCATCGTGGATCCGGCCCAGCATCGCCTCGGCGGCGACCTTCTGGTAGTTCGTCCAGCGGGCGTAGAAGCGGGCGCGAGAGCGAGGGGAGGTCAGCATTTAAAGATCCTTCTGCATCACCAGGAAGGCCCGGCCGAACGAGCGCGACTCGCCGATCTGGGTGAAGCCTTCTCGCCGATAGAATCGGATTCCAGCGGTATTATCATCTCTCTCGGTGTGAACGAAGTACCTGGATATCCGGGCTGTGCGCAGCTTCGCCTCGCAGGCCCGTAACAGCGCGGCACCGATGCCGCGCCCCCGCAGCGCCTGGTCGGTAAAAATCTGCGTCACCTCGGGTGCGTGGGGCTCGCCCGACGGTTCGCGCAGCTTTTGCACGATCTTGCCGCGGATCCCGGCATCGCGGACGACCAGCTTCCCGAGCTCACGCGCGAAGGCGATCGGCGCGTGGCTGACGAAGCGGCGAAGCACGCTGTCTGGCTCGTACGACACGACGCACACACCGACGACTTTCCCGCCTTCCGCGGCGGTCCACGCGGTCTCGTAGGGCGAGGCTTCGACATACGCGTAGAAGCGCACGAGCGCGTCGTGACCGAGCGCGGTGAACAGCGACGTCGGGAGCGACTCCGCGTGCAGCGCGGCCAGCACCTCGAGATCGGCGCGGATGGTGGAGCGGATGATCATCATCATGCCCTCGCGATCTTGGTCGCGATCCGGTTCGCGTTCGCCATCATCGTGAACGTCAGACCCTTGCTCGGCAGGGCGGGAAATACCGAGCCGTCGACCACGTACACCGCGCGCGTGCCGCGCAGCTTGCCGTCGCGATCGGTGGTGAGCGGTTCGTCGCGATCGGTCATCGGCAGCGTGCCCGCGAAGTGCGTGCTCGTGGCATGACCCGTGTGCTGGGCGCGTAGCTTGACGCAGCGGACGCGCAGCAGCGCCTTCGCGATCGCGGACTCGACTCCGAGGTTCGCGGTTTTCTCGCTCGCGCTCGACGCGTACTCGACGGTGAACGTGTCGCCGACGAGCTCGCAGTACTTCGCCGGTGTCGGAGCGTCGGCGTGCTGCAGGATCATCACCGCGAAGTTCGGCGACAGATGGCGCAGGATCTCGAGGCCCTCACGGTGCGGCAGCGGCGCGTCCTTCATCAGCCGGAACATCAACAGCGAGCGATACGAGTAGATGTGGCCGACCGTGAACGGCCGCTCGAGACCATCGGGTGCGTACACCATGCAGGCCTGCGCGAGGCTGTGGCGCGCCGCGCTGATCGGCTTGCCGAGCTGGTTGAGGTTGAGCAGCGGCATGTACGTGTGCGGGTTGCACACGATCGGAACGCGGGCTCCGCGCGGCGCGAGCGAGCGCATCGCCACGCGCGTGCTGCCGAGCGTCCCGGCGCCGAGCACCAACGTGCGAGCGCGATGCGTCTCGGTCTGATTGGTATCGACATCGCGCGCGGTGACCTCGACCCAGCCATCGCGCTCGACGAAGTCGACGACCAGCTTGCGGGTGATCAGCTCGAACCGCGACGACGCGCGCAGCTCGTCGACCGTCCAGCGCGGTCGGTACACGCTCCGGCCGGCGTCGCTCCAGAAGTCGGTATCCCAGAGCTGGTTTGCAGATCGGCCGCGGAGCGGCTGCGTGAGCATCGCGAGGCGCGGACGACCGAGATGGAGCGCCCGCTTGTTCGCCTTGGCGCGCGCGCGCTCGTAGCGGCCAAGGATCGTCGAGCCGTTGTGATCGATCTCGACCGCCGGCTGGAGCGCGGCGAGCTGACCGAGGAACGGCCACAGATCGTCACGCGCGCCGTTGATCCCGATGCGTGATGCAACGGCCTCGTAGTGCGGCGCGAGATCGGCGTACCCGATCGGAAACCCGGCGAAGTCGGACTCGACGAAGCACGGCGCGCCGGCGCCCCACGCGCCTCCGAGC
>JACCYD010000225.1 GCA_013696695.1 Deltaproteobacteria bacterium
GTCCTTGAGCGCTCGCTGCTGATCGGCATCATCGGCCGGCTTGGTCGGCGGCTTGTCTTCCGGCTTCGCCGCATCCGCGGGCTTGGTCTCGTCGGCGACCGGCTTGGCAGGCTGGTCCGCTGGCGGCGGCGGCGGCTCCGCGGCCTTCTGCTGCTTCTTCTCGTCAGCCGCGATCTGCTGCAGGCGCTTCTGCTCGGCGTCGGCGGCTAGCCGCGTCTGCTCCGCGGCGTCGGCATCACGCTTCGCCTTGTCGGCAACCGCACGCGCGGCGGCGTCGTCGTCCGGCTTCTTGGTCTCGGCGGGAACGTCGGCACCCGAGTCGGGTGACGCGACCGGCGTCGAAGCCGGGTCGTTCGCGGGCTTCGCGGGCGCCGCTGCGAGCCCGAGCTCCTTCTTGAACTGATCGGGGAGCGCATGAACCTTGTCGGCGCCGTACTTCTTGACGAAC
The DNA here is from genome assembly GCA_013696695.1 of Deltaproteobacteria bacterium. GTDB lineage: Bacteria > Myxococcota_A > Polyangia > Haliangiales > Haliangiaceae > JABFXX01. The sequence continues at coordinate 449 of JACCYD010000225.1, forward strand.
TCGCCGAGCTCGCGGACTTCCTTCGGATCGAGATACGTCAGCATCTCGAGCAAGCCGGCGGCGTCGATCTCACCGTTGATGAAGTCGCGCCCGGTCTTCTTGGCGCGCATCTTGTGCATGCCGTAGCCCTGGAAGAAGCCGCTCGCGGCCTTCTTGCCGGTGCTCTTCAGCAGCTCGTCCCAGAACGTGCCCGCGTCGTTGTAGTTGTCGACGTAGACGAAGAAGCCGGCGACGTTCGAGCCCGCGTCCGACAGCGCGTTCGCGAGCATGTTGCCGAACGGCGTCTTGTGGCCGCCGCGGTTGTCCTTGTTCGACACGAGCGCTTGCTCGTCGATGAACTGCTTGACGCCACCCTCGACGAACGCCTTCGGCAAGCTCTTGGCCAGTCGCGCGCCGATCGAGTTCTCGCCCCACAGGGCCTCGCCGAGCTTCATCTCGTAGGTCTTCTCGTCGGTGAGGAAGTTCGCGACCTCCTGACCTCCCGAGATGATCATGTTCTTCGTGCCCTCGCCGACCACCTTCTGGACCGTCGCGATGCCCTTCGGGCCGAGCTCGATCGAGGTGCCGATCAGACGACCACCGCCGGCGTTGACGCCGTCGTCGACCGCACGGAACAGCGCCCCCGACGACGCCTTGCCCGCGTTCTCGGTCAGCGTCCTGAGGGCCTTGACCTCGCCGAGGCCGGCGAAGCCCGCGGTGATCGCCGCGGTGGTGACGTCCTTCGCGAGATCGCCCGCGCCGTATTGATCGCCGAGCGCGGCGTACTTGAACGCGATCGTGCCGGCGCTGACGATCAGGTTGCCGATGATCGCAGCGAGCACCGGCGCCGCGGTGCCCGCGGTGAGGACGGTGACGATGATGCCACCGACGATCTCGAGCACGGTGACGATGGTGTCGACGACCGAGGCCAACGCCTTCGCGTATGCATCGGTGTCCTGCCCCAAATATTCGCTGAGCAGCTGCAGATCGTCGCCGGTCGCGACGTCGTTGCCCTCGGCATCCTTCTGGACGACGCCCTTCGAATCCTTGCCGATCGCGGCGAGCTGCGTGCCGTCGAGGTTGCCGCCGAGCTGCGCGGCGATCGCCGCATACTTGGCGTCGAACTTCTTCTCGCTGTTCGCGAGATCCGAGCGAGCGTCGCTGTAGCCGGTCTTCTCGGCCGCCCACATCAGCGGCGCGGCCAGGACGCCGCTGCGTGCGTAGTTGATCTGGAGTTTCTGGACGTAGCGCAGCTGCGGCGCCGTCGTCGGCTCACCGCACAACAGCACGCGAGTGCTCAGCCAGTCCTTGCCACCGAGCTCCGACGACAGCTCGCCGCCCGGATCCGGGAACTGCATGTCCTTGTCGGCGACGTTGCCCTGCGGATTATCGATCTCCCAGCGGTCGACGAGGTTGAGGCCCCAGGCTGCCTTGAACGCATCGGCGATCGCCTTGACCTCGGACAGCGGCTTGGGGTCGCCGCCGTTGCCGATGACCTTGTTGATCATCTCCTCGTGCGTGCCGACGACGCCCCAGCACGCGTACGCGAGCTGCAGCTCGGGGTCGGCTTGGCCGGTCTGCACCTTGCGTTGCGCGACCATCCACTCGAGGTATCCGCTGCCGTCGCCACCCTCTTCGGGGGCGACGTTGCCCATCAGCCGGCGCCGGTCGAGGTCGGTGACCGGTAGGCCGTTCTTGCGGGTCTTGCTGATGAACTCGTCCCACGTGATGTAGGACTTCATCGACTCGCCGTTGATCATCCCCATGATGCCGCCGTCTTTGGCGGTATCCGGGTCGAGCTTGGCGAGGCGATCGCTCATCTCGCGCTCGTGCTTCTCCTCGAGCTCCTTGAGTGCCTTGAGATCGCCGGAGGCTTTGACCTTCTTCCACTCCGCCGCGTACTCCTCGTCGTCGAGGGCGTCGAACATGGCGTCCTCATCGGTGCCGACACCGTCGGCAGCCTCGATGAGCTTGGCCATCTTGACCATCTTCTCGTCGCGCTGAGTCTTCGCGAGCTCGGTGACGACCACGACCTCGCCGCTGCCGAAGTCGTCCTTCAGCGCGAGGTCGAGTGCATCGTCACCCTCGACACCAGCACCCTGCGGCCAGCCCTTGGCTGCCGCGTACTGGTTGAATTGCGCGCGCAGCCGTGCGCGCTCCTCGGGTGTCGAGGCCTGCGTGAGCAGCTCCTTGACCTTCGCCTCGTCGGTGCCCCAGCCGTCCATCGCGTCGAACAGGCGGACCGCGTTTGCCTTGGTCGCGCGGTCCTCGCGCGACATGTTCTGGTCGAGCAGCGTGTTGACGACATCGAGGTCGGCGCCGCCGAGCGCGTCCTTGACCCTCGCGACCACGGCCTTCGACGCCGGATCGGTGTTGAGGTGCGTGATCTCTTCCTCGGAGCAGCTGCGCATCACGGACTCGATGCGCTTCTCGTCGTCGTTCCAGAAGCCGATCGAGTCCGCGAGCTCGAGCTGGATCGCCGTCTTGCGATCGTGGTTGAGGTACGCCGACGCGATGGCCAGCTCGCTGCTGTCCATCTCGTCCTGGAGGTCGTACCGGAGCGGCGTCATGCCCTTCTTGCCGCGGTTGTCGTAGTGATTGTCGTAGGTGGCCTCGAGGAACTCGATCTCGCCCCACGAGCACTTGCGCAGGACCGAGTAGATGCCTTCCTCGTCGGTGCCCCACCCGTCCATCGCCTTGCGCAGCGCACCCGAGTCCTTGATCAGCTGCTTCTGCTTGGCCTTGATCTCCTTGTCGGCGGAGGTCTTCGCCTTGTCGACGACCTTCTCCTTCGCGAGGTCCGCCTGCAGGCCGGCGTCGAGCTGGGCCTTGATGCCCGAAAGCTTGTCGGTGACCTTCTTGTCGAAGTCGGCGAGCGCCGCGTTGGCGGTGGTGTTGAACTCCGCCGTCGCGGTGTCGATCTTCGCCGACTCTTTGGTGACCGCCTCGTCGAAGCCCTTCGCCAGGCCATCGAGCGAGCCGGTCATGTCGGTCGCGCCCTTGGTGACGTCGCGCAGGATCGCTCCCTCGACGACCTTCGCCTGGTCCTCCTGCGCCTTGATCGCCTGCGAGTAGATCTCTTGCTGCTTGCTCAGCGTGGCGCCCAGCTCGGTGCCACCGGTGGTGACCAGCTTGCGGAGCCCGTCGACGTTCTGTGCGTGACCCTGCGTGAGTCGGTTCTTGGCGTCGGCGATCTTCGGCGCGATCTCCTCGTACCGCTTCGGGCCGCCCTTCTTGAGACCCTGCTGGATCTCGGTGGCGAGCGTGCCGTAGTTCTTCGCGTCGTCGGACGCCTTCTTGTGGACCCGCGACGTCAGCTCGGTGCCAGCAGCGCTGGTGTTGTCGGCCAGGGCCTTTCCTGCCTTGTCCGCATTCTCGATCGCGTGCGCCTTTTCGGTCGTCCACTTCTGCTGACCGCCGGCCTTCGCGTCCGCGACGGCCTTGGTCGATGCCTGCTCCTGGGTGTCGAGCTGCGCCTTCGCAGCGATCTCGGCACCGTCGAGGTTCTTCTTCGCGCTTCCGCCGACCACGTCGAGCGCGAGGTCGAGCTCCTGCTTCGCCGGCTTGAGCGCTTCCTCCGCGAACTTGTTCGCCCCGGTCTCGACGTCCTTGCCGATCGCGACGAGCTTGGCCTCGTAGTCGGCCGCGAGCTTCTTGCCGTGCGCGATGATCGCGTTCCGCATCACGTCG
>JACCYD010000280.1 GCA_013696695.1 Deltaproteobacteria bacterium
GTCGAGGACAGCATCAGCGGCGAGTGCGTCGTGGTCGTGGTCGTTCCGCCCGATGCGGGTGTCGATGCCGAACCCGACACGGTCGTGCCCACCGTGATCAGCACATCCCCGCCGGATCTCGCGCCCGAGGTCGGCACCGCGATCACCATCACCGCGACGTTCAGCGAGCCGCTCGATCCGGCGTCCGCGACCGGAGCAGTCGCCGTCTCGGCGGGCGAAGCGGTTCCCGGAACCGTATCGGTCGACGGCGCGATCGTTTCCTTCGTCCCGGCAGCGCCGCTAACGCCGAACGTGCAGCACAGCGTCACGATCAACACCTCAGTAACCGACCTCGCGGGTAATGCTCTCGCCAACAATCACACCTGGACGTTCACCACCCGCGCGGGTGGCTGGACGCCTCCGACGACGATCGAGAGCGACACCACCAAGGGGGCTGGCGAGCTGGCGGCGGGCGCGAACACGGCAGGCGACGCGGTCGCAGCGTGGGTGATGCGCGACTGCTCCGGCACCACGTGCAACGGTCAGCCGGATATCTGGGTGAGCGTCTACAACGGCACGTGGTCGGCCCCGACTGTGCTCGTCACAGCGGACATCGCGGTATCCGGACTCGATGTCGCGGTGGACGGCAGCGGCAACGCGTTCCTGGTGTGGAATGAGAACATCGGCAGCGTCGGGTCGGTCCGCTGGAGCCGCTACACCGCGGGAGGAACTTGGACGGCACCCGCTCTCCTGGAGTCCGATGACACCGGCAACACGAGTCGGCCGCGCGTCACGGTCGACCCGGCGGGCAACGCGATGGCGGTGTGGGAGCAGAAGTTCGGCGGCATCACCGCGCCATCGGATCTCATGTGGTCGCGCTTCGCAGCCGGAGGAACGACATGGACCACGCCTGCACCCGTCGAGGCGGCGACAGACGGTCAGGGCAAGATCGAGCTTGCTGCGGCGCCCGACGGCTCCGTGGTCGCGATCTGGGAGCCGGCGAGCGCGGTCCGCGCGGCGAAGTTCGTGCCCGGAACTGGCTGGGGAGCGAGCGTTCAGCTCAAGGCGAGCTCGCTCGGTCAAGGCGTCGTACAAGCTGCTTCGGACTCGACGTTCGTGGTGATCTATCGGACCGGGTCAGAGGTCTGGACCGCTCGCCTGACCTCGACCTGGAGCACGGCGACCGCGATCGATAGCTCCGCCGATGCCACCGCGTCTGGAGTTGAGTTCGCGCTGTCGAGTGACAACACGGGCCTCGCGCTGTGGTCGCAGGGCGCGGCCGGCGCACAAGACCTCTGGCACGGTCGATTCGAGGCTGCCTCTGGGTTCGACACGGCCACGCGTATCGAGCAGCTCGCAGGCGCGTCGACCGCGCCATCCGTCGCGTTCGGTCCTGCCGGAACGGCGATGGCGGTGTGGGTCCAGACGGCCGCAAGCATCGGCAGCATCCAGTCGAACACCTACTCCGAGACGACGGCGTGGAGCACGCCTCAGCTCGTCGAGACCAGCGACACCGGCAACGCCTCGCCCCCGACCGTCTTCTACGACCCGGCCGACAACAAGTTCGTCACCGTCTGGGCGCAGAACGTCACCGGCTACCACAGCGTGTACACCAGCAGCTTCGAGTGAGCTGAACGGCGCGAGAGCTTCCTGGCCGCCGTCGATGGCTACAGATCGCCAGCCCACGTCTTGCTGTCCGGTGAGCACTTGAACTCTCCCGTGACTGTGTCGGTGCCAGCCATCCCCTCGACTTCCCACCGCACGATTCCTGCGGAAGAGTCGACGAAGTAGTTGCCCTCGATACTGTCGAGCGTCACGCGCGTCTGCGAATGACGTTTGTAGGTCGCAACGTTTTGGACAACGGTGCGTTCGTCGATCCGATGTTCAGCGAGATCGTCGAGCTGCAGCCACAACACCACGCAACCCGCCCGCTCCGGCGCTGTGGGCGTCGCGAACTGATCGCAAGTGATCTCGACATACTCCTTGCGCGGCCGGCTGCCCCACTGCTCTCCGTCAACCACCATTGGCACGTCACGGACACCGGCTACGTGAATCACGGCGCCGGTATCGCATACCGCCTTGGCTTCTAGCGCGACCTCGCGACCGCCGTGTCGAAGGTCAGGCTTCGGAGCGCCGCTCTGGTTCGACCCAAGCTGGTCTTGGGGCCAGCTTGCGGAAGTTGTTGCCTCGCCCTTGTCTCCGCACGCTGGGGCGACAACCAACGGGAACGAGAGGAGCGCCACCCAAAAGCGTCGCCCTGCGCTCCGAGCACCTCGATACGACGAGAGACTCACGCCGCGCCTCGGAACGGAAGCACTGCCGCCTTGTCCGCCTTCTTCGCGTTCTTCACGGCGTAGACGCACGCGAATGCACCTTCGACGCTTGGTGCCATCACGTCGAAGCCGAGCCGGGCCAGGCGGGCACAGAACTCTTTGATGTCGTCGAAGTAGCTGGTCGGCTCCCAGATGTGGAGCATGCCGTCGAGGCGCAGGCAGCGATGGGCTTCTCGGATGTAGTCAGTGAAGTTCGTGCCCATCAGCGACAGGCAGAAGATCGCCAGGTCGAGCGATTCGTCTTCGAGCGGGACGCGGGCGATGTCGCAGGCGATCACGCGCGGGTCGAGCGCGACGTGATCGAAGCTGTGGACGGTGTGGCGCGCGCCGGCCTCCGACGCGATGAGCGCTTCGCCGCAACCGAAATCGCCAACCACCAGGCCGTCACGCTCCGCCAGCCAGCGGATCTCTTCCTTGAACGGCACGACGGGCCAGCTCTCGCGAAGCTGCCGGTACATCGTGTGGTAGTGGGCCCACTCCTCGGGGTTGGCGGCGAGCCGCTCGTGGGTCTTGTCGCTCTGCGCCGCATACCAGCGGTTGTTCATCTTCGAGAA
>JACCYD010000338.1 GCA_013696695.1 Deltaproteobacteria bacterium
ACGGGATGCCGAGCCCGAGCTGCAGCTTCGAGTGCACGCTCGGCACGAAGTGAAACTTGAACGGCCCGACCTCGTACGTCTGCTTCGGCGTCACGACGACCGCGTAGTCCGCGAGGCCGTGCAGCGCCATCAGGTGCTTCATCGACGCCGAGCCGTAGACCGGGCAGCCCCAGCGGCGCGCGATCGAGGGCACGTCGAGCGCGTGATCGAAGTGCGTGTGTCCGATCAACACTGCATCGGCGCGATCGATCCATGCCGCGATCGCCTCGGGCGACGGCGGTACGACGCGCCGGAGTGCCACCGATGCCATCGACATGCGGGTCACGTAGGGATCGATCCAGATCACCGTGCCCTGGTACGCGAGCCGAAACCCGGCGGTGCCGAACCACGTCAGCTCGAGGCCGCGCGGCAGGCTGCTCGCCCACTGGAGCTGGTGCGCGGTCGTGCGATCGCTGGCGTGTTGACGGTGCGCCGTCACCAAATAGCGGAGGCCAGCTCCGACATGGCCTAACGGGCCCATCACGACGTGCACTTTACTCCGCTCCCGACTCCCGTGTGTCCTCTCGGGGGGCTACAACCACCGCTCCACAAGGAGCAGACATCATGGCTTTTACCCTCCCCGAATTGCCCTGGGCCAAAGACGCCCTCGCGCCGACGATCTCTGCCGAGACGATCGACTACCACTACGGCAAGCACCACAAGGCATACGTCGACAACCTCAACAAGTTCGCCGAGGGAACGAAGTACGCCACGATGTCGCTCGAGGAAGTCATCACGGCTTCGCAGGGCCAGGCGTCCGAGAAGAAGATCTTCAACAACTCGGCCCAGGTGTGGAACCACACCTTCTTCTGGAATTCGCTCGCCCCGAAGGCCGGCGGTAACCCGACCGGCGCGATCGCCGGCGCGATCGACAAGTCGTTCGGCTCGTTCGCCGACTTCAAGACCAAGTTCTCCGAGGCGGCGGCCGGTCAGTTCGGCTCGGGCTGGGCATGGCTGGTCAAGAACGCCGATGGTGGCCTCGCGATCGAGACCACGGCGAATGCCGAGACGCCGTTCGCGACCGGCAAGAAGTGCGTCCTGACGATCGACGTCTGGGAGCACGCCTACTACATCGACTATCGCAACGCGCGTCCGAAGTTCATCGAGGCCTGGTGGAACCTGGCCAACTGGGACTTCGCGAACAAGAACCTCGGGTAGTCGAGACAACGGGCCTCGCGCCACGCCGCGAATGGCCAGTCGAGCCTCACACACGCGTGCTCATGTCAGGCGCGCTCGTTCCCGTCGTGGCTCGCCCGACGCCGAGGCTCAGTCGTTGTCGTTATCGTCGTCATCGGCATCGTCATCGTCGTCGATGGCGGGCGCATCGAGATCGAACGCGACGATGCCGATCGGCTCGGAGGCGAACATCGTGGCGACACGCACACGGTCCTCGATCGGGCCCGGGTATTCGAGCGCGGCGATCTGCTCGACAACGGCGATGCTGATCGGCAGGCGTCCGAGGTTCGTGAACACCTCGCGGCACGAGACGATGCTGGCGGAGAGACTGCACGTTCCGGTGCCGACGGGGCTCGAGAGCGCGACGGTCTGGGTCGCGTGATCGATCTCGCCGCTGAGCGTGACGTCGAGCTTGCCGCCGACGAGGCCCCTCGGAAGATCGTAGTGCAGCGTGGCGATGTCCCCGACGACCGTCCACTCGACCTCGTCGACCTCGAACGTCGCCGCGTCACCGAGCGCAGGTGCGATCGGGACCTCGTAGTTCCCCGCGAACGAGCCAGAGACCGCGATCGACGTCGACGGATCCGGTGTTTCGCCCGTGCAAGCGACGACGAGCGGGGTCACGACGGCGAGCAGCAGGACAGTGCGCATGCCTCGCTTCATAAGACAGTGAGGCGACGTCGGCGAATATCCTCGGCTGACGCCGTGACGCGATTCGATCCAACCCGAGTCGTGTCAAACAGTTAACTGCGTCGCGATTCGCGAAGCCGATATCGCGTCGCGCGTGCGAAGCCGATGCGCTCGACCTGCTCGGCATCGACCAGCGTGCGAAGCGCCCGGAGCACCGTGCTCGGAGACAGCGCGAGCATGCGTGCGAGCTGCGGGACGGACGCATGGTCGATCTCTCCAAGGCGACGATAGAGCACGTGCGCCGTATCGTCGAGACCCTGACCGCGGTCGGACGGCGCCCGGCTCGATGCGGAACCCCGAGCACGAACGGCGCTCGATTCGGGCATCGGAAGCTCGCCTTCATCCCACAGCGGCGGCTGCTCGGTGACAGGCTCGCCGGCGGTGATGAGGTGGACGGGCACGGCGGTGC
>JACCYD010000348.1 GCA_013696695.1 Deltaproteobacteria bacterium
ATCTCGAACACCGTCATCAGTTGTCGATCACGTCGACCTGGAAATCGGCGGTATCGCCAGCACGAACCACGTGCCTCGCATCGGCGCGAGCCTAGCAGGATTCGCGGGCGCGTTACATTGCCACCGAGTAAACGAAGTTGGCCTTGGGAAAGCGCAGGTAGCGCTCCTTGATGATCGGGTGCGGCACCACCGTGCCGTCGACAAACTTCTTGATCAACGCCTCCGCGCCGGCCTTGTCCCCGCGCGCCTTGATCCCGGCGACGTCCTTCATCATCTCGTCGCAAGCGGTGACCATCTTCGACATGTCGATCCGGAACGCGCCGGTGTCCTTGCCGTTGGCGGCCGTCGCCTTGTCGTCCCAGACCAGCGCGCCCTTCTCGATCAGGTAGCCGTTCTGGATCGCGGCGACCTCCGGGTACGTCTTGCGCTTGCCATCGGCCTCGTACATCCCCTGGGAGATGTGGCCGAACGCCCAGACCACGGTGTCGACGTAGCTCTGCGCGGCGAGCTCGTCAGAGATGATCTTCTTCGCGCGCAGGAACTCGACCAGGAACAGGGCGCCGGCCTGCGCCTTGAGCTCCTCCATCAGCTGCGCGATCGGCCCGGTGAACGAGGTGCGGGCGTCTTTACCATCGACCTTGTACTCGTGAGATGGGCCGAGGTTGTGGGTCGCCTCGTGGAGGATCGTCGCGAGCAGGCCCGCGGAGGCGTCTCCCGCGTAGGCCTTCATGCTCGCGGCATCGAGCAGGCTCTCGGCCTGCCCACGGCGTGCCGCCATGCTGTCGGGATCGGTGTAGAGATTGGACATCGCGACGGTGCGTCCGCGCCCTTCGTTGGCGACCGGGCCCCAGTTCGGCAGGCTCTGGCCGATCGTCGCGCCGAGCGCATCGCGGTCGTCGCCCGCGTTGACGACGATGTCGATGAAGTCCGGCAGGTGGAACGTGACCTTGCGCGCGGTATACGGCTTGCCGGCCCGCTTCGCGATCTCGACCTCCATCTCCTGCTGCGCGGGGACGAGCTTGCTCTGCCACTCGCGCGAGCCCTGGTTGATCAGCGCGAACGTCAGGTGCATGCCGGCCTTCTGGCTGCATGGCTCCCAGTAGGTCTCGTCGGGCGCGACGCGCACATACCACTTCGAGTTATCGACAGTCATCTTCGACCACGCCTCGTCGGCGGGCTCCCAGTTGTTGGTCGCGAAGCCGGCGGAGGCCGCGCGGAGATAGGTCACGAGCGCCTGCTCCTTCGGATCCTTGGCGATCGCGTTGGCAGCGGAGCTGAGCTCCTTCGAGATCAGCGTCATCTTGTCCTTGTAGGCCTCGGTGTACGGCACCGCGGTCAACGCCGCCGCATCGCCGCGCACGGCGACGAACGGTGCGAGCAGCTCCTTCGCCTTCGGATGCTTCTCGAGAGCGACACAAAAACTGTTAGCCCGCCCGTTTCCGTCATCCTTCTGCAGCTCGGCCGGATACAGATCGACGATCGGTTTCGGCGCGCCCGGAATCGCGGTGCACGCCGGATCCTTCTCGGTGTTCGGCGCGACACACTTGGGTCCGCGATTGCGCCGGAACAGGCTGCGGCTCGCCGCGTCTGCGGGCAACCGTGCCGCGAGCGCCGCCGCGCCGGTGTGCTGATCGTACAGCTCGTCGATCAACGACGCGACCGTCATCATCCGGGAGACGAACGCCTTCTCGTGCTGCGCCAGCTTCGTGAAGTCGCTGCGCACCAGCGTCGCGCGCCCGTAGTCGAGGTCGTCACCGACGAGCTTCAGGCGCTTAGCCTCGTCGGTGGCCAGCTCGGTTTGGGTGGCCTTCGAGGCGGTCACGATCTGGTCGTAGGCTCGCTCGAAGTCGGCGTTGAAGGCCCCGTTCGCGGTGTACGGCACGGCCGTGGGATAGAACAGCAGCGTCGCGACCTCGTCGGCATCGAGCGACTTGTTCGCGTTGGGATCGGCGATCCAGTAGATCGGCAGGTTGAGGCGCACCGCCCAGCGATTGAAGTCGGTGCGCGCGATCTGATCGTGGCGTGCGACCTGGGTCGGCCCGGGCCCTGGAGTGGCCGAGCCCGAGCCTTCCTTGACCACGACGGGCTCGGACTTGGTGCAACCGACCGCACAGGCGAGCACCAGCAGCGTCGACGTCTTCATGCGGCGCACGCTATCAGACGTGCATCGCGCCCGGCATCGATTAGCATCGACCGATGCGCTTCGGGATCGCGGTCGTGCTGTTGTTTGCGGTGTCGCGGGACGTCGCGGGAGATCCCAGCAAGCACGAGGTCACGCTCGCGCAGGCGAAGCAGATCCTTCCCGATGCGCCGGCCGCGTGCTCGGACATCCCGTGCCTGATCTCCGCGATGTACGCGAAGGATCCGAAAGCGCGCGATCTCGCGCTGGCGCTGTATCGCGAGAACGGCAGCGTCGCGGGTGTCGGCCCCGAGGAGATCATGGACGGCGGCTACCGCGGCAAGATCAAGCTCGTGCCCGAGCTGCCCCTCGCGAGATACCGGAAGCACCTCGAGCTCGTGTCGTACTCGACGAAGTCGATCGACGAGTTCTTCGCCAAGCTGTTCGACAAGCAACCGGCGCCCGCGTATCGCTGGCGCGGCATCCAGCTGCGGTTCGTGCGCTCGGTCGGCAAGCGCACGCCGAGCGCGTATGCGATGGGCTGGATGTTCGCCTACAACGTCGAGGGCTCGCTGATGACGAGCGCCGCGGGTGTTCGCGAGACCTATTTCCACGAGCTGTTTCACTCGAACGATGGCGCGCACAACAACTGGTCCGGCAAGGCGCTCCGCGCGGATTACGACGCGATCGTCAAGAAGTGCCCCGGCGTCACCATCAAGTGCCTCACACCGTACGCGCCGAACGACACCACGGTCCGCGGCGGCACGTTCTACGCGTTCCAGCAGAACAACGGCGACGGCGTCCACGAGTACGCGGCCGAGCTGGCGGTCCGCTACTGGGAAGAGCACATGGAGATCCTCGCGAAGGGAAAGCTCGCGAAGAAGCCGTTCAAGTGCGGCCCGCCCGAAAACGGTCGCTCGTGGAAGGCACTCGTCGACGAGTTCTTCGGTGGGCGCGACCTCACACCGGCCTGTTAACGCGCTGCGTGCAACGCGTTAACGCGTTGCGTGAATGATCGGGTTTGCAGGGGCCAGCTCCCACCAGGGTCGATTGACTCCAGCTGAATCGCGACGGATTTCCAAGGCGTTCACGACATTGCGCAGCTGAACGCACAATTGGTGACCGCAATCCGCCGGGCATCCTCGTTGCACAAAGCCACGAGCATGAGGGGACTCAAAGCGATTCTACTTTCGGCGACGTTCGCGGCCTGCTCGTCCGCTGGAGCGGATGAACCGCCGACGCTGGAGATCCTCACCCCGGAGCGTGGCACCACCGCCGACACCCACGACATCACGGTGACCGGCAAGACCTCCGCGTCGAAGGTCACCATCAACGGCGTCGATGCGATCATCCAGAACGACGGCACGTTCTCCGCGACGCTCACGGTCGACGACGGCATCACGTTGATCGAGACCCACGCGGTGCGCGGCAGCGCCGACATCCGCGACGTGCGCGCGGTGATGGCCGGCTCGCTGTCGCCGACCGACGGCTCGATCGGCGGCCCGATCGCGGCGCGCGTCGGTAGCGACGGCTTCGTCAAGGTCGGCGCGGCACTCGCGGCCACCGCACAGGCGCTCGACTGGCAAGCGCTCGCGCTCGGCATGAACCCGATCTACGACACGTCGGGCTGCAACAGCGCCAAGATCGATATCCAGGAGCTCCGCGTCGGCACGATCGGCGTCGGCCTGACGCCGGCCGCCGGCGCGATCGACACCGCAGTCACGATCGATGACGTGTTCGTCAAGATGAAGGTCAACTTCCGCGCGGTCTGCATCAGCGGCTCGACCACGGCCACGGTGCGGTCGTCGCGCGCACACATCAACGGCGACCTCGCGCTCGCAGCGGCAGCCGGCAAGCTGACCGCCGCGCTGCCGTCGTCCTCGGTGCAGCTCGATGGCTTCTCGCTCGACGTGTCGGGCGTGCCCGGCGCGATCGAGAGCCTGATCAAAGGCGAGGTTCGCAAGGCCGCCGAGAAGGCGCTCAACAACGTCGTCAAGCAGCAGGTGCCGCCGAAGGCGAGCGAGGCGCTCGGTGGCTTGCTCGCGCAGCCGCTCAACGCGAACATCCTCGACAAGGCGACGACGTTCACGATCACGCCGTCGAGCGTCGACATCGACGCCGATGGCCTGGTTGCCACGGTCGATGCCAAGGTGCGCGTCGCCGGTGGCGAGGGCGGCATGTTCGTATCGACCCCGATGCCGATCGATTCGATGCAGTGGCAGGGCAATGACCTCGGCCTCGCACTCGCCGACGACGTCGTCAATCAGCTGTTCAGCGGGCTGTGGGCGACCGGCGCGATCACGCCGACCATCTCGCTCGATGGCCCCGCCGGCATCCTCGGCGCGGTGCTCGATTCGAACGCGCGCTCGCTGAAGATCGACATGATGCTACCGCCCGTCGTGCGCGCGCAAGACGGCGTGCTCGACCTCGCGATCGGCGACCTCATCCTGTCGGCGCGCGACGAGTCGGGTGTCGAGGTGCAGAGCTTCGCACTGTCACTCACCACCACGCTGGCGGCATCGCCCGGCGCGAGCGGCGCCATCGCGGTCACGCTCGGCACGCCGGTCGTCCGCGCGCAGCCGCTCAAGCTCTCGGAGGACAGCGACACGTCGGGCGAGCAGCTCGAAGGCCTCGTCAACGGCGCGTGGGGCCTGGTCGGCAGCATGATCGGCGACGCGATGGGCACGCTGCCGCTGCCGGCGATTGCGGGTATCTCGATGGGCGGTCCGTCGGTGACCGGTCAGCGCGGCTTCCTGGTCGTCGACGTCCCGATCGGCCAGTAGA